>JBLHOC010000043.1:0-20457 GCA_047620825.1 Bacteroidia bacterium
TAAAATAAATTTTTTGGTTGTCACAGCATCTTCTGTGATTAGACTAATAATGTAAACACCCTTCACCATCGTAGATACGTCGTAGTTCCAGGCCCATGCATCAGATATGTGCTGATTGTTTATGACTTTCCCAGTGTTGATATGATAAATCGTTAAATCGCCGGTTGCTTTTTGGTTAAATAAGAGACGTAAAACTGTAGACGCTGGGTTTGGATATACGACGTAATTGATTTGATTGTCATCAACGGAAATATTTAATGATTCATTTGAACTACGTGGTGTTGCTATGTTTTGCTCAAAAGCACCAGTACCATTTGGGATCCGGCCAAAGCTTACATCTTTTGTTTGTGATCCAAAGGTTACAATGTCTATTATTTCTCCATTTGCATCAGACAAATAAACGCTCTCACCAGATGCAGATAGTTTGAAATTTGCATGTAACCCGCCCTCATTTTCCTCATCATCTAGCCAAATAAGCACATAACCTTGTCCGTCAATGGTTCTGTTTGGAAGCGGCCATTTATCAAGCTGATCTAGATCATCTGAGAGAAATGTGCCAGAAAGAGACATCTCATTATTATTGTTATTGAACAACTCCAACCAATCATCAAAATCCCCTAATTCATCTGAAACGATAGACCCATTACTGGCGCAGATTTCATTGATCACCAAATTGAGATTTGAGTTTAAAGCAAAATAATCATGGGCCGCTCTTTCAGGCAAAAAGGCCCCTGCACTATCGTTTTCTGCATAGAAATAATACTGACTAATGCTCGAAACTGGTACTCTAAATCCAAAGGTTTGATCATTTGCTGCCCCATCTCCATGCATACCGTCATCCAACATCAATATTTTATTAAAAACTGACTGCTCTGATTTGCGGTAGTACAACATAACACTGTTTTCAAACTCCGAATGCAATGTCACATCCACACTGTCGCCGGTTACTGTTGAAGCAGGGTTTATTAAAATAGGGTATCCAGTCATTCCTGAATAAGACTCAAGATATATTCGCCTTCCTTCCATTAAATCTCTTATCCCAGCGTATTCAACAAGGTCCTTGACAGTTGTATCTATGTTGATTAGAAAATCCGAATTAGAGTAAAATTTGTTTGGATCTAAAAATACGTCAGACTGGATTTGTTGTTGAATTTCCTGTGCTCTGATGTAATAGTCATGGTTGGCTACTTGCTCTTTTACCATTGTCCTGATATGGGCCAAGTACATCCTTTGATACGTGTTATTTCTAAGGATGTTTCGCAACAATGGACGTGGTTGCGCTGAAAAACTTTTTACATGTGATAGTGGGTCTAAGGTTTTAGCTTGATCTACAGAAAATCCTTGAAAAAATGATGAGGCATCTGTTAGCCGAAAACTACCAAATGACTGATTTAAATCCCACAAAATTGGATTAAACAACCCGTTAACCTCTTTATATAAGTAATAATTTTGGGCATATCCGATGTAGCTATCAAAGTTTATGAAGGTGTAATTAAAAGCATGCATCCATAAAGTTTGGTCTACGTTTAGAACACCCTCAACATCTTTCGTGGTATCGTTCAGCACATCGATTAATGCCATTAGGTCAATCCAACCGTAATCCGATTTCATGTCATAGAGTTGAAAATAGTTAGAGGAGTCAGGACCAAATGTGTTGCTCAAATTACTGTTTTCACCATTTAGATCCAAGTCATCCGGATTCCCTTTAAAAAAAGCGTTCGTTGACGATGAAAATCGCTCTCCGAGAAAATGTTTATTTACGGCTTCCACATTGGTGTACACGCCCCAGAAAACATCGTTTATGTATACATTGGCAAAGTTGGCCTTAGACGCCGGCATATATTGCCTAGCAATCTCATAGGATAACGCTTCCCTAACAAATGAGGGGTCTTGAATCACATTGCTAAGTTTTAACTTTTCATAACCCTGATAAGACTGATCTTTAATGTAGTCGAGTTTGACATTGAACGGGTTCTTTTTACGTTCGGTACTTACGGAGCTAAAGCCTTTGTACCTGATGCCTACGCTATCAAATCTGGTTCCATCTATAACCACTGAAGCAAGGATTCGTTCCTCATCGCCAGCAACATAAAAGCTATCAAGCAGGTAGTCCCAATTGGTTTGTTGAAAATACAGTCTGATGTTCCGGATTTCATCAATGTCATAAAAATCACTTTGGGCATTGAGGTTTGCACCAAGCGAAAAAAACGACAATAAAAACCAGAACCAAAACCGCATAAAGAATCTAATTCAATACGAGTTTTTTAGAAATCGTTGTTCCATTTTCTAGGGCTATTCGAACAATGTATTGACCAGCAGCATAGCCGGATAAGTTGAGTTGTGATTCACGGACCTCAACATGTATTTCTTGGCCAAGCAAATCTGTGACCATCATTGTATAGTTCTTTTCTGTTTCCAATCCTTTTACAGAAAACACCCCATTTGAAGGATTTGGATATACAATGAAAGACTTCTGTTCAATGTTCGACAAACTTGCGGTACCACATCCATCAGCTCCCAATAATGCCCAAACACCTGGGTGATCACATTCGTATCGAAAAGCTTTTGCTGGACTTGCGTTATACTGCCAAATTATTTTCCCAGTTGAATCTGCTTCATACATATACTCTTTTGACAACGCCACGAAAATATTGCCATTGGTCATTCTGTCACTAGCTGATTGGCCATCCGCATAATCCGCACATACGTGTCTCCAATCTTTTTCACTCGGATCATTTCCTGTTCCATCCCAAGCATAGTTGTATCCATTACGCGTTGGGTTTATTGCATCCACAACTGAGATCTTATTGCCACCTCCAGCATTGTTAAAAAACTGGATATAACCTGCATTTGGTCGACCTTCTTTAATCCATCTTGGGTCATGGACCGCACCTGGAATTTGTTGACTATCTGAAGACCCGTAGTTTGCTGGATTGCCCCATCTAAACAAAAAGTCGCCACCTTTTCCTGAGTTCCCCCCGGCATGAGTTGCAGCTTCCTCAGTTGTGGTACTATGATCAATTATAAAAAATTCACTAGCGAATCTGGACGTAAACACAATTTGATCTAAATCTTCGTTGTAATCCAAGCCATTCACGTGAAACCAGTCGCCGCCTCTTCTACTTACAGTTAATGCATTAATATCCATTAATTCTGGATGATCTTTTACGACACCGAAATTGTCTTTATCCTTATCTACGTCTTGGACAAAATGATCCCAAATATGCCATTCCCAAACTATTTTACCACCTGCTCCATCTCTTTGTACCTCGATGATATGGGTAGGCCACCCAGCAGAGGTTCCAGAATAACCAGCGTCTGATAGTTCAGTGGTCGTTTTTACTTCCCAGGCTGTCATCAACACATTGCCATTTGGTAATAAGCAAAGATCATGATGGGCTACATGAGAAGCGTCTGAATAAACAAACTCCCACACCACATTGGCATCTTTATCATATTCTTGTATAATGCCTCCAACAGCTGCTCCAGTCAATTGATTGCCTGAATAAACACCACCGCGTACTAAATTCCCTTCATCCGTAAGTGCAACTGCGTAGTTGCAGTTCACCTCACACACCCATGAATGGGCTATAGCACCATCCTTATCTATCATGTAGGTGGTTTTATTATTTTGAAGATTATATAGTGCATAACCATCAAAAGTTTGGCTAAAACCTGTTAGGCTACAAAGTGTAACTAACGCTAAAATCAGGTAACGCTTAGGGTCTAAAATCAAATTCATTTACGATACTATTACTTATTAATAACTGTTTAGACAGACTTTAATAGTGAATCATTCCATAAGATATTCAAGAATTTCAATTAGCAGACTGACTTACAAGTTTGGCCTTAACCATTTTGTCATAGCCTCGTTAGTCATCTGCTTTCTATCTGCCAAGTTTTTTACTTGATCTGCACCAATTTGACCAACAGCAAAATACTTGCTGTTTTCATTTCCAAAATAGAAACCAGATACCGATGCCGCTGGATACATAGCAAAACTTTCAGTCAATGAACAATCTATAACTTCTTCGACGTTCAGCAAATCCCAAATCTTTTGTTTTTCAGTATGGTCTGGGCATGCCGGATATCCTGGCGCTGGTCGAATGCCTTGATACTTCTCACGAATTAGCATGTCATTGTCGAGTTGCTCGGTTGTCACATATGCCCACTCCTCTTTTCGGATTTTTTTATGCATCATCTCAGCAAAAGCCTCAACCAACCTATCAGCCAAAATTTTTGCCAAAATCGCTTGGTAATCGTCATGATCTGCCTCAAAAGTTTTAGCAAACTTTTCTGCCCCATGTATGGTCACAGCAAAGAACCCCATGTGATCGTTATACCCGTTTGGCGCGACAAAGTCTGCTAAACAAAGGTTTGGGATACCAATACCCATTTTACGTTGTTGTCTGAGAAATTCGAAGGTGGTTTTGCTTGAGTCGCTGCCATGTGTAACTGTTACTGAGTTATCGTCGGATGCAGCGCTAAAAATACCTGATAGCCCTTTTGCCTGGAAAATGTTGTTTTGGACAATGTTTTCCAACATCGCTTGGGCATCTTTGAAAAGTTTTTGAGCTTCTACTCCAACCACCTCGTCTTGTAAAATAGCAGGATAACGGCCCGCCAATTCCCATGCCCTAAAAAAGGGTGTCCAATCGATATAATCGATTAGCGCTGCAATAGTGGGGTCCCAAACTTTGATGCCTTTGGTTACCGGTTGTTTTATGTCCTGAGTCTTCCAATCAATACTTAGCTTATTGTCGTTGGCTTGTTCGAACGTTAAAACAGATTTTAAAGACTTTCTCTTTTCATGTTCAATGGCCAACTTTACATACTCAGACCTATACGCTTCTTGTACTTGAGCAGTATCTTTTGATAACAATTTACCTACTACAGGGACACTTCTTGAGGCATCTAATACATGCACAACCCCTTTGCTATAATTAGGCGCTATTTTAACCGCTGTATGAATTCTTGAAGTCGTGGCGCCACCAATCAATAAAGGGATGTCCAAGCCGATTCTTTCCATCTCCTCAGCAACATCAACCATCTCGTCCAAACTTGGAGTAATAAGTCCACTGAGGCCAATTATATCCACATTACGTTCAGCAGCGGTTCGCAATATCTTATCCATCGGCACCATCACACCGAGGTCAATGATTTCGTAATTGTTACAGGCTAAAACAACGCCAACGATGTTTTTCCCAATATCATGAACGTCTCCTTTAACAGTAGCCAACAATATTTTCCCTCTTGTGCTTCCTGCCGTTTTTTCTTCCTCTAAATACGGTAGTAAATACGCCACCGATTTTTTCATCACCCTGGCACTTTTTACCACTTGTGGCAAAAACATTTTACCAGAGCCAAATAAGTCACCTACTACATTCATCCCATCCATCAAAGGTCCTTCAATTACACTCAAGGGAGACTCAAACATTTGACGTGCTTCCTCTGTATCGGCATCAATATAGTCTGTAATCCCTTTGACCAAGGCATGTTTTAAGCGTTCCAGCACATCTTGATCACGCCATGCATCATCTTTTACAAGCACTTTCCCTTTTTGCTTTACAGTTTCCGCAAAATCAACCAACCGTTCCGTTGCATCTGGTCTGCGATTGAATAACACATCCTCCACACAAATCAATAAGTCTTTTGGTATTTCGTCATACACTTCGACCATGCCAGCGTTTACAATTCCCATGTCCATGCCTACTTTAATGGCATGATACAAGAAAGCTGAGTGCATGGCTTCTCTTACCGCATTATTCCCTCTAAAAGAAAAAGATATATTACTTACACCTCCACTTACTAACGCATATGGTAGGTTTTGTTTGATCCACTTGGTGGCATCAATGAAGTCAATTGCATAATTATTATGTTCTTCAATACCTGTGGCAATGGCTAATATATTTGGATCAAAGATTATATCCTCAGGTTGGAATCCCACTTTTTCGACTAATACATCATAGCTCCTTTTACATATCTCGATGCGCCTTTCGTAAGTATCGGCTTGTCCTTTTGTATCAAATGCCATGACAACGGCTGCGGCTCCAAAACGTTTAATAATTTTGGCGCGTCTGATGAACTCAGCTTCGCCATCTTTAAGGCTAATAGAGTTGACGATTCCTTTGCCTTGAAGACATTTTAATCCTGCTTCTAAAATTTCCCATTTCGACGAATCCAGCATCACAGGAACTCTTGAAATATCTGGTTCAGCAGCAATTAGATTAAGAAACGTCACCATAGCTTCTTTCCCATCTAACATGCCATCATCCATATTAATATCTATAACCTGAGCACCGTTTTCTACCTGTTGTCTGGCAACAGACAAAGCCTCATCATAATCATTGTTAAGTATTAGGCGCGCAAATTTTTTGGAACCTGTGACATTTGTTCGCTCCCCAACATTTAAAAAGTTTAGGTTTTTAGATACGTTTAATGGCTCTAGTCCGCTCAATCTGAGCATCGTTTCGTGTTTCTTGTTCATAAGACATAGTTATCAAGAAACCGTTTCTGGCTGGGTATCTTTTCCGCTTAAGCGGGTAGGATGTAGCACCTTGAAATTAATACAGGTTGCCAAGACTTCACAGGACCTATTCCCTCCGTCTTTCTTGATATCGGGAGCAAAAATAAACATTTAGAGGTATAAGAAACAAAAAGCCCCGACATGTTATGCCGGGGCTTGAATTATTCATTTAGGGTAATTATCGTATGAGGGTAACAGTACCACTAACTGGTTCACCTACTTCACCGTTTTCTGCACGATTTTTAAGTTTATAGTTAATGACATAGAAGTATGTACCTGCAGGACATTTAGATCCTTTATTCATGATCGTACCATCCCAATTAATGATTGGTTCATTATTTAGATGAGCTGTTTTAAAGACAAGCTCACCCCATCTGTTGTAGATGTCTATTTCGTACTCTTCATATCCTTCTATATCGACAACAAATTGGTTGTTTAATGCATCCTCAACGTCTGGTGTAAATACGTTGTAAGGGATAAACTTAATGAAGAAGTTGTTTTCGATTGTTTTACAAATCGTATCTGGACAACCAATGTCATTCGTTGCAATTAAACAAATTGCAAAGGTTCCAATCGTTTCACCCCAATTGTAACAAATAACTTTTTTGATGTCATCTGTTACTGTAATGTTGGTATCTCTAACCTCGTTTTCGATCTGCCACTCGTACGTCACCGCACCTGTTGAAGTATTCGTAAAACAGAAGTCTGGTTTGTCTACATCGATAATATCGAAGTCAGCTACTGGTTTAATCACGGTTAAATAGCCAGTATCCACATCTTGACATCTTGGTCCGAAATCACCTACAGGTAAGTCGTAGTTCGGTATCAATTCAACCAAATATGTTCCTTCATCTTTATAGCTGTGGTTCACAACGTTCACAGGGTCATTTCTAGTTGCGGTATCACCGTCACCAAACGCCCACTGGTAGTATTTGTAAATCGTATCCGAATTACTTGTGAATTCAACCACTGCGTGTGGACAAACTATAGTATCAGATATTACCAATAAAGCTGGTGCCTTTGGTCTAACAACTACCCTAATTTTTCTTGGAATTTTACCATCCTTGGTACTTGTATCTGGGAATACTCTGAAACATCTGTTTGCAGATCCTTCAATTGTATCTTCCATCCACATAAGTAAAACAAACGTACCTGTATCAAGGTACTGGTGTTGTAATATCTTATTCAAATCAGTACTTGAAGATGTATTATTAATGGTATCTCCCCAATTCACAATCCACGAAGGATTATACATAGGGTCCGAGCTGATATTTGCAAGGGATACGGAATCTCCCACACATATAACAATGGAATCTTCTCCCCAGACGCTACCGCCGTCGAACTCAAATCTTGGTTGTGGTCCTTGTATGAAAATTTGTTTCTCTACAGAATCAGAACAACCTAGCAATGATGTAACTTTAAGCTTAACGGTAAACCAACCACTTGAAGTGTAATCGTGAGAAGGGTCTTTTAAGATACTTCTTTTCGAACCATCACCAAAGTCCCACTCATACATAACAACACTGTCACATGGCTCATATATACCATTTGGACACGTGTCACGACCTCTACATGGATCAAATACTAAGGATGAGTCGAAGAAGTTTATGATTCCATCACATGGATCACCACTAACACCTTGATTCGTTTCAAAATTGGCTAAAGCCCCTGTAACAAAGGCCGTAACAAAGGCTGTATCCTTACAACCGATTGAGTCACGACTAGCAATAGCAACTAAATACTCTCCTGGTTTATCGTACGTGTGAAAAAAGTACTGACTTCTATTAAAATCTTTAGGATCATCCTTGAAATTCCAATTAGCCAACTTAATTTCCAATTTACCATTCGCATAACGTACTGGATCTTCCCAGAATTTACGTGGATCAATTGGATAATCGTTCGGGAACATATCATCCCCATACTGCCAGTATCGTATACTGTCGTACATTTCGTGAATTTGCCCTTTACAAACAGCTTGGTTCAGCAAAGAGAATCTGTTCAAATAACCAACGTTCAACAATTTCGCACCACTCTTCTCACAACCTACTCGGTTATTTAGGAAGATCCCTGGCACCATTGGTCCGTTAGAATTTACCCAAAAAGTATCTTTTTTGGTAGGATCACAGAAGTCCAAACGAACCTCTGGGTGTCTATACGTAAATTTATATACATCAGGAATTACAGATCCGAATTTGTACACTGTATCTGTTCCAGTCAAATCGTATGGCGCTATTAAAGTGTCATATCCTTGAATCGAAGAATCTCTAAAGTGGAATACCTCTTCGATTATTACTGAATCCGTCTTAGACGCATCGGTGTATTTGTATTTGTACTCATCATGGAATACTACGTTTTCGTCAAAACCTTTTTTACCGATAACGAAAAATTCACTGATACCTGTTGTATCAATACATCCAACTGTTCCATCGCCAAGCATTAAGGCAAAGTCTTCATCAGAGATATCGCGGATATCAAGATTCAATTGCTTCAATATATCAATCAATATTTTATCTGCTTGATATGTATTTACTTCATAGTCCCAATCTCTATAGATACGTGTAACAATGGTATCTAATGTAACATCTCCTAACAAGTCGTCTAAATCATGTCGTACAACATAGTTATATAACCATTTGTCAGTTGTTTTATTCCAGCTTGTGCCGGCATCATTTCTTCCTGATTGAGGACCTTTATACTCTTGGAAATACTGGAACTCTTCATAATATCCAGACAAACGATCAGGATAACCCCAGTTCCATCTCAAAGCAGCAATACTGTCTTGAATTGGGTTCAACATACGGAAGTAAGCTGTTCCACCAGCACATAATGCTAATGGGTCGTTTTGAGGTAATAAGATGTCAAATTGAGCATCTAAATATTGGTAACGGAACATATCGCTATACCATGCAGTATCTGTACATTCTGGTGCAATAGGATTCCCGTCCTTATCTGTTTGAGGAGGTCCATTACCTATAACCAAACCAAGAGTAAATGAACCATTAGGTCTTTTGCTTGGATCGCTTCCTATCTCCCCTGAAGAATACCCTTTTACAAATTGAGTCCCCCACTGACCAATAATGTCATATGGTAATATGAAAGGAATTGGTAATCCTGGAGGAGGAGGTGCTAAAATACCACCACTCTTATAGTTAATCCAGTTATTAGGCCCAGTCAATGAATCATAGTTTACTTCAAACCACTGTTGTGTACAACCAGGTTTGGTTTGATCCATGTTAAATGTCAAGTAGTAATTAAGTTTATTCCCATCCAATGGACAAGGCACACCAGACTCCCAACGCAATCCTCTTGCACTTGGTGGTATTAACGCCAATGATATGTTGTTTGAACTTTCACATTTTAAAGGATGAATCGTGTCTTTATGATATAAAGTTACTGAGTTACAGTTCGCATTGTTCGTGTAGAAATAATTTCTGTGATAAACAGAATCAATAAGTACTACTGATTTTTGAACTGTCGTTTTTACACCATTAATAATGGTATCAATTAAAATATTACTTGCACCAGCAATCACAACCCTTTCAGCATTTATGATCATTTCAGGTAGTGAGAATATTGAATCTCCCTCTTCTATGTCAAATTGGTAATCTTTTTCGAGTGTGACCGTCTTTGGACCAGTAACAGTTGTTACAGTTCCGTTTTGAAGGTTTTTTAATGTGATGGTGATTCCAGCAGGGATGTAATAATCGTGATCTTCCCAAATAATGGTACTGATAACCTTTCCTTTATAAACTGGTTCAGGCCGCCAAATTTTGAGTCGATAATTATTCCGCTGTTCAAATTCAGGATATTTTTTAAACCCAAGAATTTCAATCGTATCTGTACGTGCTACACCCATAGAATCTGTATAAGGGATGTAGAATGTTTTGGTCGTATCCTTAGGAACAAATAGTACTACTTCCTGTGGCACAATTGCCGTATCCGCAGCATAAACTTGAACTTGGTAACATTGTCGAGCATGTTTACTAAACAACGTTCTAGGTGCAGGCGTCACATAGAACCTTCCATTGTTTCTATATTTATAAATCTCATCCCAAGGTGTATACCAATGCACCGGCAATGTATCTAGGGAGAAATTACAATTAAGGTTAACGTTTTTGTTTGCTTTTGTATCGGTTGTACAAGGCGCTGCAAAATTATCTCCAAATGTCCATAAACGATACACGTGATCTTTTCTTCTAACCGCTGGGACTAAAGGTATTGCTGTTTGATCACCCAATCTTGTATCTTCATCGAAGTTAAAAATATATCGACGTTTCATGTTAACACCACCCATATCACGTCCGTACTTAATTGTATCGTTTCCGCCGCTTGTGTTGGCTGTAACGACTACAAAAGAATCTAACGTTTCATCGAAATATACCTTGGCTCCACCAGGATACAAAATTTCTGTTATTGGATATTTTGCGATAAAAGTATCGGTGTTAGTTTTGACATTTGAATAGGTGTAAATACTATCTACCCCTGTTACTTTATGTGTTACAATTCGGAACGAGCTAGGGAAGAAAAGAAAGAACAAGTCTTCATCCCAGTAATTAGGATCGTCGTGATAAAAAGAAGAGTTGTTTACAAAGTGAACAGAGTCTCTAATTTCACATTGATATTTTTCTTTTTCAAGTACTCTTACGAAAGGCACTTCAATCGTAGAAGATGGACCTACTTTAGTAATCGTATCAAAAATCATGATATCACATGGGCCTGATACAATTCTTAAAGATATCATCCATGGGCCACCGCCATATGAGTGACAAGGTGTCCAAGTTTTATCATCAAAGTTCAAATTACCAGATGGTGGATCACCAAATGTCCATAAAAACTGTGCGCCAGGAATTGGCCCCGTAGATACACTAAAGCATGTCTCAGGATCACTGGTACAAGCAGAATCTTTATCTGCAATAATTGTAGGTTTTAATTTTATGTTAGTTGCAGCAGATCTAAAAGTAAAGTTTTCAGAACAACCGAACCTTGAAACGACAGATAACGTTGCATTAAAAGTACCATGCGTACGGTACCAATGTTCAGTAACACCATTGAATGCTTTACCCGTCCACCACGATGTATTGGTCACTGAATCTCCAATGACAACTTTTGGGTCTCCTCCACCAAAATCCCATACAAATTGTGCGACATCTTTCAACCCGATTGTTGTTGTACTATCGTTTTTCCAATCGTTATATGTTAAGTTGGTAATTGTTGCCATTGTAGAATCACACATAGTTGGTGCATTACTACTGATACGGACATTCAACTTAGGAAACACTTGGATAAAATTAGTAAAATAAGCCTCAGTTACACAACCGTTCTTATCTTCTAATTCCATTTTCATATCGAACCATCCACCCTTTGGGTCAATGATTGTATGACAAATAGTGTCACCAAACTTAGGATTCACCTTATCATATCGCTTACCATCTGAGAATAGAACTGTTCGTCGAACAATCTCACTTCCAGGTGCAGGTGTGCTGCTATCGATTAAGCAGAATAGGTTTCCTTTAAAACACTGTCTGTTTGGTGTTATCATTACTGGAATTGCAATTGGACTTGGCTTAATCACAATTTCAATGGTTTTGGTACAATTACCAGCAACCCCAGAAGCCTTTAACGTAATTTCATACGTCCCAGCTTTAGAGAAACTATAAATCGGATCTCTGTCTCCAGATGTTCCGACAACCGTTCCAGTACCTTTGTCCTTAAATTCCCAGTCATACGTAGAAAAACCAGGGGCGTTTGCCTTAAAGGAAATACCAACATTTTCACACTCATTTCCTGCAACGTAACTTGGGTTACAAGTTTGAGCATGAACAGTATTTACTTGACCCAAAAGCAATAGCATTGGGAAAAACAAATACATCAAAAACTTCGTTCTGTTCTTTGTCATTTTCATAAAATTCAAAATCGGGTTATGTAATCTCAAGCCCGAAAAATTCAAGCTTGCTATATTATCGTTATTTATTGGCTTTTTCAAATTATTTTTTTCCTTCTGAAACCATTACTCTGTCTTGCTTTGTGGTGGTTTTGCCATTGCATTCATACACCAACCTATAGCTATAATATCCAGCTGGAACCAAAGTTCCAACATTTTCGTATCGACCGTTCCACTTTTGACCTTGGTCATCTGTATCAAAAACTACCTTAGCATCCTTCAAATTGTATATCGTTAAACGATACCCTTCAACAGGTGGTAATCTAATCTCAAAATCAGCATTGTACCCATCTTGATCATAAGGTGTAAAGATGTTTGGAACGAACAAGTTTATGTCACAATCCAACGATTTAGTTACAACTTCTCTAGCCGTATCAACGCACCCATTTAAATCTGTTAAGACATGAACAATGGTCATTTGGTCAGACACTGGAGTGAATTGCACAACCCGCTGATTTTCCTTAATCAATGCTTGATTTGCGAACCACTGATTTGATTTTAATGCTCGGCTAGCTGTCAGTTCGACATGTCCTTCTTTTTGCGTTACAGTAAAGTCTGCATTTGCTTGATTGACATGCACTGCATGACTTGCTTCAAATTTTTGTCCGTCTTTTGTTTCACCTTTAACTAAGATGGTATTACGCTGTGCTTCATCAAACATAAAACTCATAAACTGCGTATGACCTACCACGTTTTTACCGTTTAGGTACCAACGTATTTCAGTCAAAGGAAGATTAGATTGAATGGAGAAATTAACTGTCTGATGCACACATGCCATGTCCCCAGAAGCGATAAGGTTTACATTCACTTTAACGGGTGTAACCGGGTCAGTATTTTTTTCGTCGATTGACTTATTGTCAATATTATTTACAATTACGTCGGGCTCAACAGCGCCATTATGGCCATTGGCATCAACCGTTTCGCTTGCAATAGTCACTTGTTCAACAATTTGTTTGTCTTTTTCAACTGGTATTGTAGCAGAAGACTTTGTTTCAATTCCTTCATCGACTGTTGTCAATGATTGTTCGGCAACCGTTTGTTCAACCTTTTCTTCGGTTAGTGTAACTTCTTTAGATGCTTTAAAGGAATTTGTAAGCACTACAACTGTAGTTACAAGAACTGCAACACTCCCAATAATTGCGGCACCTTTAATGCCTATTAACTTGGATAGGAATGAAGCGCTTGACGCTCCAGCTGCACCAGCACCAGTTGTTACAGAAGATACGCCTTCCCAAACCCCTGGAGGAACTGGAGATGATGCCCCTTCAAACGATTGTTTGAATAGTTGATCAAATTCCGATATGTTGTTTTGCTTATCCAAGATTTTGTGACAATTTTTTCTGCAATGCTAACCGTGCTTTATACAATTGAGTTTTGCTTGTGCTTTCAGAAACACCAAGCATTTTCCCAATTTCTTTATGACTAAACCCATCAATAACATACAAGTTGAATACACTTCGATATCCATCTGGCAATGCACGAACAAGTTTCATTAAGTCTTCATATTTTAGTTTCTCGAAACTTTTAGGATCAACAGGTAATTCTGGAAGTACCTCCGTAGAGTTCTCCTTAATTCGACCTTTTTTACGTAAAGCTTCAATCGCTGTATTGCTAACAATTCTGCGACACCATCCTTCAAACGAACCACTAAACTTAAACTGCGCTAAGTTTTTGTAAATCCGAATAAACGCCTCCTGCAAAACGTCTTGTGCGTCCTGATCTTGCTGCGTATATCGTAAACTTACTGCGTACATTTTCGGTGATAACATCTTATATAATTTCTCAAAAGCCGAATGATCTCCCTGCAAACATTGCTCTACCAACTTCCATTCTGTATCTCGCTTGTCCGTTGCCATTTAAAGATTTCATTCTTCTCGCTTTTATATCTAGATGAGAAGGGTTACCAATTGGTTGCCTGTATGCCTAACTTTTTTCGATTTTTTTAAGTCCGTATTTTTTAGTCAAATAGCTCGATAGGTTCTCAGCATAGAAACCAATGCTTTCTATTGGCTCAATCATTTCTACTCTATTTGTGCCTTCTAGCAGCCTTTTGAACCGTATTACGGCCATTGATTCTTCAGTGTTTATGGTAAAACTACCATAAAACATGTGGTGATTGATGTACAACATTTCTTCCAAGAAATCAAGTCGGTTTTCACCTTCTTCGGGTAGGTAACACACCGGCGCTACGACTTGAAAAACGGCTGTTGGTTCTTCCTCTTTAAAATATTCCCACTGATTGTGCTCTTTAGGTTGCCATATATCGATAAACACATCTATTTCTTCCCGTCCTATAATCCATTGACCAGGCTGATCACATCTAGTTTCTTCCGGGTTAACACCTAATGTTTTTATAGCATCTTCAGCTACCTCGTAAAACGGTTTCAAATCCATTTCGCAAAAATAGTGTGCAGGTAGGTAAAATTAGGAATATGCTAACAATCATTTACCAAATCTTCTGCTTACACATTAATTTGATAAATTTAAGATATTCTATATGCCTATGGTCCACCTAAAACATTTCCGACACTTGGTATTATTCCTTGCACTATCGTTTGGTGCTTTCCAAACTTCTAATGCTCAAAATTCCGAGAAAGCTAAAAAACTATATGAAAAAGCGAATAAGCTTTATAAAAAAGGAAAGTATGGCGAGGTTCTACCGCTTTATAAGGAATCATTGGAAGTTGAAACTGAATTAGGGGGATCAACAGGACTATATTTTTGTTGGAAATTTACTTTAGACGTATGCCCGATTTTTTATTTTCGAAGATTTTTATGGTGCCGCTTCCCAAAACTTTTACCTCTCATCCATCAAGCTGCAACTAGGAGCTGACACAGCCAATGCCCGTTTAGCTATTCAACAAGCAGCCTTTTATAAAAATTCTGCCACCAAATATCAAAGCAAATATTTATACAACAAGTTTAATACGAGTCGAGACTATACGCGTTTACCAATAACGTCTATTGACAGCACTTCTGGGGATAAGACCTGGTTCACCATGAATGTAGGTGTACGAGATTCCATTCTAAAAAATTAGACAGGCTGGTTGGTTACCATAACGGACCCAGATAAAACTGATAGAAACGTAATCTCCTTTGGCAAAACCACTGTTACATCCATTGATTATGGAAGATTCACATGGTATATTGTCCGCAGTGATGAAGGAAAGGAGAGTGGATTTAAAGCACAAGTTAATGACCCAAATTACATTGAAGTCACAAGTAACCCGGATGTTTTTCATGGATTAATCGAAGAACTGACAAAGTATCACATCATGTTGTTCGACCATTATAATAACAGGCTCTTTTCGTATAAAAACGCTCAGATGTTGACAAAACAAAACAGCGAAGATGCCATTATTGGTGTGATGAGAGACATTATCATTGGAACGGCTAAGGGCCTATATGATTCTGAATCTGATTACTTTGTTGAACCCTTAGATTCTGGGGCCTTCAAGGGTGAACCTTTGGGAGGCTATGTTGATGACTACTATCGATGACGTTAAAGCCTTCCTTCGGTTTATGTCAAACTACCCAGGTAAATACATGGGACGTAAATATCGAATTGATGAAACGTATGCCACCTGGTTGATTAATTTCACACCGATGCCGGATAATGAAAAAGAACGTATCGATTCCCTTTACTCACAAATTAAAACAGATGTAGAATTCAATAAATGGAAACAAACGTATGGCAGGTACTCAGGTGTCGCCTCCTATGATATCACAGCCATCCAAACACATTTATACGGATCTCTGAAAAAAATTACGCTGAAGCTGAGTGTAATAGATGGATGGGTATTACAGAAGAATATAATCATACCGCAGAGCACTATAATTTCAAAATGGCAAAAGCTTGGAATTACCGTGGTCAAAAAAAATATAAAGAAGCGGAATAAATATACGACCGGCTTGCAGAAGCTGACCCAAGTGATGTCAATATTCAATGGTTTCGTGGTTTACTTTATCTGGACTCTAAAGACTTGCCTAAAGCTCTCGAGCATTTGGAATATGTAGAAGGATAGTGCCTCCTTTTTTGCAGGTGGTCATGGTATGTATGCCTGGACCTTAATCCAGATGGGGCAATTTAACAAGGCCGCTCCACATGCCAAAAAAGCCTATGAATTAGACAGTTTCACATCCAATTACGTAGCCACCTTGGCGCACTCACATTTACATCTCAAAAATTTCAATGAAGCCCGTAGATTATACATGAAGTGGTTGACACTAATCGAAACACCCAGCGGTTTTGAAGAAGGTATTCTGGAAGATTTTAATATTTTTATTGAAGGCGGTTGGGAAGTTGAATACGTAACACTTGAAATGACTCACTTAACAAACGAGTGGAACGCTCACTTTAAATATAAAACCATTGGCAATGAATATTTTGTCAAAGGTCAAGCGTTAGAAAAGAAAAAGAAGTTTGCCAGTGCTGGTTTGGCATTTGACACAGCCATAGCCAATGAGCAAAAGGGTAGAACTGTAAGGTTTGGACTGTTTCGGAATTATTATCGATGGGCTGCATATAACTACTATAAAGAGGCGGATTACGAAACTTCTTTAGAACGATATGCAAAGGCTTGGGATATAAACTTAACCCACTTGAATGACCCTGAATTAGAGATGGAAGATTTGAAATCAATTCGTAATGTAAACGATTGGTTGGATAACGACGCTATGGAAAACATGTACGACAAGATGAAGTTTGCTGTACAACGCAAGCTTCAAAGTAAGCAGCAAAGCAATGACTTGTACTTCATAAGTATTGGCACAAATGGCTCTGGCTACCGTCACGCAGCAAATGACGCGGAAGTAATTGCAAACGTTGTTAAAGAACGTGCACAACGCATTTTTGACAATTCATTTCTATATGTTCTCAATCAAGACAAATCGGGCAGCGTTTCCGATGCATTTAACAAAGTTATTGCGGCTTCAAAACCGGGAGATTGTTTTATGCTTTATTATACAGGATATACCACAGAAGACAATTTCGTTATGGGCACAGACACCATAAATAATGAGCAAATTTTAGCCTGGTTATCTTCAATGTCGGCTTCAAAGAAATTACCGCTTATAGATGCAGTTGGTTCAAGTTTAATTGGTCCGTACGCCATAGCGCACAAAAATGATAAGCAGGACAACATTGCCGGGAGTATCGGATTTTTGATATCTGATGGAAGGGTTGAAATGCCAACATCAACCGGTAGCGTTTTCACCTCCTATCTCACCTCAGGAATTGAAGGTTTGGCTGCAACCAATTGGAAGAATGACTTTCACAAAGACACCACAGCAACCATTGCATATGTCACATCAAAGAGTCTTGAAGGATATATGTACGGCAATATGCCAACAGGCAATTTGCAATTCGATTTAAAAAGTTATTCGACAGGTGTTGATTTCCCCCTAACCTTTGTCAACGCTTCAACCAATTCTATCGACACCATTCCGCCTATGATTTATCTACCAAGCGTCATTGGTTCGGAGGAGAAAAGAGGGGGAAAAACAAAGATTGTGACCATTTCGAAAAATGTTGGTGGACATGCACTTGATGAAAGTGGTATTGAAGAGATTACTGTGAATGGCTTTCCAGTCACTTTTACACAGAATGGTAAATTTAATTTGGATTAGAATTTCACAGAAACTTGGACCAAACTTGTAATCACTGCTTGTGATGGAAAGGGAAATATAGCAACTGATTCATTTTTCGTAAATCAATCTAGCGACAAACTCGCAGACCCGAATCGATTAAACACGAAACCAACTACGCTTTATTATTCGCCACGAGTGACTATGGCTCATGGTCGGATTTGGTCAACCCCTTAAAAGACGTAACGAAAATTGGCACTTTGCTGAAAACACATTATGGTTTTCAAGTAGAAATCATGGTCGATCAAACCATCGAACAAATGGATTCAATTATTGACATCTATACCAAAAAAAATATGCCCCAAAAGATCAGTTGTTGGTCTTTTTTGCTGGACATGGTCATTATGTCCGAGGAAGAGGTGGACATATCGTTGCTAAAAACTCCGAATTAAATGGAAGCCTCAGGACCTATTTGGAGTTTAACGACATTCGGACGTACTTCAATAACATCTACAGTTGTAAACACATGATGCTTGTATTCGACGTTTGTTTTGGTGGAGCAGCATTCGACAAAACGGATGCAGATAACTATTCCGGTAGTTCTTTGGCTCAAATACGAGATAGCCTCGACAGATTTGTTAACTTAAAATCTGAGATACAATCGCGTTTATTTATTACCAGTGGTAGTTTGGAATATGCACCTGATGAAAGCCAATTTGCATTGAAGTTCATTGAAACATTAGAATCAAAAGGGAGTAGAAAAGGTCATGTGTTAACTTTTGAAGACTTTACGGACAACCTTCAAACCGTAGCTTTATTACCTGCCGCTAAAAACCCAACAACCCCGAAATTTGGGACATTTGGTGATCACAAATCTGGTGGAGAGTTTGTTTTGATTTATAAGAAGCTTGGGAAAGTCGAAACATATGTCATGACAAAAGGTGAAGTTAAAACAAATTAATCTCGCGCATCACATATTTTTGCACGCTTATTAGGAACATTTGAATACGCGTGAAATTTTAGCTCATTATGCCCATACACCTAAGGTGATGGACTTATTTAATTTGCTAAAGAAACCAAAACAGCATGTCCATATCAGTGGCATAGCCGGTTCATTTAAATCCTTTCTTACTTCTGCTGCATTTATTGAGTTAGACAGGTCAATCGTTTACATTGCTTCCACCACAGAAGAAGCCCGGTACGTTTTTCAGGACATGCATAACATCCTTGGAAAATCTTCCGCTTTTTTCTTACCACCTTCGTTCGTCAAATCGTATCAAACGGATCACCCTTCGAATAACGCCATACAAGAGCGTTCGGAGATCCTGTTACAACTCCGCAAATCAAGCAAACCGATGGTTTTGGTTGCCTCTATAGACTCGATAGCGGAAAAAGTAATTGGTCAAGAAAATTTAGAGAAAAATCAATTTCAAATTGGCGTTGGTGAGGTGCTTGACTTTGACTTCATGATAGAAGTTCTAAATACCTATGGGTTTAACCGTGAAGACTTTGTTTATGAACCCGGCCAGTACTCTATGCGTGGTGGCATCGTAGATATATTTAGTTTTTCACACGAGTTACCAATGCGGATTGAGCTTGATGGTAGAATGGTAGAGTCCATTAGGCAATTTGACCCTATAACACAACTATCAACTGCTGAGCTCAAATTCTCATCCATAGTCCCCAATTTACAAGAAGATGAAATTGCGGGTAATCGCATTAGTATTTTCGACTACTTCGCAAAAGACACGTTGTTTTTCGCGTCGAACTTAAATATCTCATTTCAGGAACTAAAGTCAACCGTTACAGAAGACCTTGAATATTTATATGACACAGCAGACTATTTCAAGAAACAACTTACGAAAAGAAGTGGTGTAGAATTTGGCCAAATTCCTCACTTTCGGAATATTGAACAGATTGCTTTCGACCAGAGTCCACAAAAGACTTTTGGCAAGAATTTTAATTTACTCATTGATCATCTTCAAGACAATGATCGAGTAGGCATCGATCAACATATCTTTTCAGAAACAGGAAAACAAATCGAGCGACTGGAAACCATTTTTGAAGATTTGGACAGTCATATCAAATTCCATCCTGTATATCTTGGGTTGTCAAGTGGATTCGTTGATAAGGAAAACCACTTAGCAATTTACACAGAGCATGAAATTTTTGGCCGACACTATCAGTTTAAAAACAAGCACAAATACAGTAAAACACAAGCACTAACATTAAGAGAGCTTAGCAATTTAAAACCAGGCGACTTCATTGTTCATATCGATCATGGTGTAGGACGTTTTGAGGGGTTGCAAAAAATTGAGATGGGTGGAAGACTTCAAGAGTCTGTACGTATTTCATATAGGAACAATGACCTCTTATATGTCAACATTGGTTCACTGCATAAAAT
>JBLHOC010000044.1:0-20450 GCA_047620825.1 Bacteroidia bacterium
TGGGCTACGTAAGCACGTATTTCTGTTTTTCGGTTTTATAAGAAAATACAAGGGCCTACATCAAACGATTGAGGCATTTGCCCAAATGGCGAAAGACCGTGACGATGTGAGTCTCTTAATTTGTGGAGAGTCGTTCTGGAATACCTTAGACAACAGCAAATGGTCAACAAAAATCAAAACCTTGTTGTTTGGAACCGCCAAGAAACTATTTCTATCTAAACAAGATGATGAACAGCATTATCGACCGCTGGAATTAATTGAGCAATTAGGTATAGAGGAGGAGTGTGTGGTTTTTAACAGTTTTATTCCAAATGAAGACGTACACAAATATTTCCAAGTGAGTGATTGTGCTGTGTTGTATTACCTTACAGCTACGCCTTCGGGAATCGAATCTCTAAGTTACAATTTCAATTTACCCATTTTAGCCACCAAGGTTGGGCACTTTCCTGAAACCATTAAAGATGGTTACAATGGTTACCTGGCTGAAGATCGAGATATACACTCCATGGCAGAAACCATGAAGAAGTACTTGGTACAACCATTACCCAAAGCCAACGTTGCAAAAATTGCTGAGAATTTAAGTTGGGAGAACTACGCCATGGCAATTTTGGCTGATTAACCAAAGCCATTACACAACGTGTATTTTTGCAACATGTCGAACATCCTTCTTTTTGACAGCTATGACTCTTTCACTTACAACCTGAAAGACTATTTAGAACAATGCGGTGCACAAGTCATTGTAGTTAAAAACGACTCCCATTCTATCGACGAATTAAAGGCCATTGACTTTGATGGCATTGTACTTTCACCAGGTCCTCAAACGCCAGAAAAGTCTGGTAACCTAATGGAAGTCATAGATACTTTTATCACAACAAAACCAATATTGGGTGTTTGTCTAGGACATCAGGCGTTGGGTGTCTACTTCGGTGTCCCTTTAGCGCATTTAGAAGTTCCAATGCATGGTAAAGTATCCATTTTAAACGGATCAACACATTCATTATTTAATGGCTTACCACCATCTTTTGAAGTATGCCGTTACCACAGTTTGGTTTTACCGGATTTTAAAAATGAACAGTTGGAAGTGATTGCTGTGTCTGACGACAATAAAGTCATGGCAATAAGCCACAAACAGTTACCGGTTTGGGGCGTCCAATTTCACCCTGAAGCCATCCTAACGCAGTACGGACTTCAAATGATTGCCAATTGGCACAGTATGGTAAAACTTTTGAATTGAATGAAACTTATAAACCATATTTTCGTTTAGAAAGTAATCATGATTGTCCGCAATTTTACAACCAACGATGTTCCAAGTCTAAAGACTACTGACACAGTGCAGTATGCACTGCTTATGATGGATGATTTTAGCGTTCGAAACTTACCTATTGTCGATAATGGAAAGTTGTTAGGCTATGCGTTATTTCTGCAATTGGAAAGCCTTAACCCAGACATGTTGCTAAGTGAATTGAATTATGGGAATCAACCCGTATCCATTGACCAAAATTTTTCAGTGATAAAGGGCCTACAGCTTCTATCGAATAATAAGTTCGATGTGTTGGCTGTAACAGATGACAACAGTTACACAGGACTTATTTGGAGTAAGGATATCATTCATGGTTTAGGACAGAGTACTACCGCTCAAAGCGATGGCTCCGTTCTATTATTAAGATGCAACGTATACAATTATTCCATTTCTGAAATTGGTCGATTAATTGAAGCAGAAGATGGCAAACTGCTGGGATTATGGACGTGGCAACCAGAAGGAAATCAGAACATCGATGTACTGCTTAAACTCAACATTCGACACATTGACAACATTTGTCAGATACTACAATCAAACGGATACACTTTGTTGAATCAAATTAACATGCAGTCGGACGACGTGTTTGATGAACGATACAAGTCGTTGATAAATTATCTCGATATTTGAAGCCTTAAGGCTTTTTGATTGCAGATTTACAAAGTTTTTTTAACCATTTCTTTCCTTTTAATTACGGGCACTGCGTTGTCGTATGATGGAAGTGATACTATCCAAATCACGGAAGTCATTCTTCATCCGAATGATTTAAAAACCAAGTCTGGCATAGTTCTACGTGAATTGAGTTTTCGAACCACCCAGATAATGACTGTGGAGGATTTAATTGAATTTCATATACCACGTTCAATATCAAATTTAAAAAACTTAAACCTCTTTAATCAAATCAACATAACACCTGAATTCGTTGATGGAAACGCGATTATTACAATTACACTTATTGAGAAATGGTATTTGTGGCCTATACCTTACATAGAGTTTGCTGATAGAAATTTCAATCAATGGTCAACATTCGATTTTGACCCGACTCGAACCAACATTGGTTTATACGTTTTCAAATACAACCTGTTCGGTTTAAATCATACCATTAAGGCGACCTTTGGTTCTGGTTACACAAAGACACTCGGTTTTGAATATAGAGCGCCTTACATCGACAACAGTAAGAAGCTCGGGTTTATGCTTGACGTACGTCGTAAATCAAATCAAGAGATTAGGTATGGTTTGATCAACAATAAGGAACAATTTTACCGAAGTGAATCCGCGGATGTCATTAAAGAAACTTCTGCCTTCGCTAAATTAATTTTCCGCCCAGGTTTGTATGTCCGACATAGTTTGTCTGCGAATTTTAATGACATAGAAATTGACGACACTGTTGTAACAGAAGAACTGAACACTTCCTTCCTTTTTGACTCGCTTACGAAACAACGGCTGACTACAGTTGCCTATAACATCTCATTTGACAATAGAGACAACAAACTCTTTCCGTTAACTGGGGTTTATGCCAATGTCGGAATGGCTTATACTGCCGGAGCCCAAGAATTTCTATCCGTCGGATTTGATCTCAACTTTTACAGACCTTTACCTCTAAATCGTATGTTCAGTCGTATCTCCTACACTTACGGTGATGCCATAGATCAAAATCTACCTTACAATCTGAATCAGGCGATAGGCGTTGAACAGAACGTGAGGGGATATGAGCAATATGTATTCTTGGGAGACCAATACGCTATACTGCGTGCCGAATTGAGGTATTTGATAATACCCGAGCGAGATATCTTCCTGCGTTATATGCCTGTTAAGTCATATAAGAAAATGCCTATTGAAAGCTACTTAAGTGCTTTTTACGACCAGGCTCAAGTCATCAATAATGGTTTCCAAACAGAACTGTATGGGTTTGGCATTGGGGTAAACACCCTCATTTATTACGACAAAGTGTTTAGATTTGAATATTCTTGGAACCATTGGAACCGTTCCGGACTTAAGGTGCACTTTAAAAAAGCTTTTTAATTATCTAGCATGAAAGTAGGCGTTTACGCAAGACATTCGGTCAACCCCGATCATTCGGACTACATAACTAAGTTTTTCGACTATCTCGTGGATCAACAAGTTGAGATTTGTGTGCATCGTCAATTGGTTCAGAAATTAAATGATCTTAATTACAAGCACCAGTTTAAGGTAATTGAATCGTCTGTTGAAAAGGACCAACTTGATGTGTTGTTTAGTTTGGGTGGGGATGGCACGGTGCTAGACACCTTAAGCATTGTTAAAGCGACCGAAACGCCAGTGTTGGGTATAAACCTAGGCAGGTTTGGATTTTTAGCCAATAGTCGGCAAGAAGAATTCTCGGTAAATTTCGAAGCTATCAAAGCTGGCAACTTTACCATTGAAAAACGAATGGTGATTGAATTGATTTCTGAAACACCATTGTTTGATGGATTTCCTTTTGGACTAAACGACGTTGTTGTTCAAAAAAAGGACACCTCAAATATGATAACGGTCCATACTAAAATTAATGGAGAAGCACTAAACTCTTATTGGGCGGATGGCCTTATCCTTGCCACACCAACTGGGTCAAGTGGGTATTCGTTGAGCTGTGGCGGACCAATACTCTACCCCGGTACCTCCAGTTTTGTTCTAACACCAATTGCACCTCACAATCTATCTGTTCGACCATTAGTGGTGGGTGATCACAAGGAAGTTTCATTTAAGGTGGATGGACGCGGTGAAGATTTTTTAGTAACGGTTGACAGTCGTTCCGAGTCCGTACATAAGGGTTCGTTGTTACAAGTTAAAAGAGCCAATTTTGATTTTCATATGATTCGTTTACAAGACCAATCTTATGCGAAAACACTTAGAAACAAACTATTATGGGGGTTAGACAAAAGAAATTAATCATACAAAAAACTTAACCCAAAATATTATCCATGTCGTACATGTTATACGGAATTCCAAATTGTGATACTGTAAAAAAGGCCAAGAATTGGTTGAGTGATCATAAGATTGAATTTCAATTCCACAATTATAAAAATCAAGGTATAGGTAAGGAAAAGCTGCAGCAATGGCTCACTCAAGTACCTCTGGACAAATTAATGAACAAGGCCAGTGCCACATACAAAAAACTCACTTCTGAACAAAAAGAAGAGGCAATAGATGTTGAATACGCCATCAATTTAATGTCAGAACACACGTCTATGATCAAACGACCTGTTTTAGAAATTGACAATAAAATTATCACTTTAGGGTTCAAAGCGGAGCACTATACAGATCTGTTGTTGCATGCATAAATGCAATATTTCAAACACGATGCAGCGTATATAGGCATCAAACTATCTGATATTATACCAATTAGCTTAAATAAAGCGTTGTAACAACTGGTGTCTTATTTGTTATTACAGGGCATTTAATGTTACTTTGTTGGTTCTCCAAAAAAAATGAATAATCGATTGAAAAAAGCCGGAATTATTCTATTGTTAACAGGAATGTTGTTAACAGTAGCAAACATTGCGACCGCTCAGCAGTGGTCTCGTAAGAGCTCCTTGGAGTTTGGGTTTATGGTCGGTGGTAGCAATTATGCTGGCGACCTTACAGATAAATACTTTGAAACTGAAGGCATTAATCCCAATGCTGGCATATTAGTTCGTTACAACCCAGTGCAGCGGTTTTCGTTTCGAGTTGGGGTAAATTATGGCAAATTATCAGGTGATGACGCGTGGTATGGCAATGATGAACGCCGAACAAATCGCAACTTGCACTTCAAGTCAGACATTTGGGATTTTCATGCGGCGTTTGATTTAAATCTTAACACATTTGATTTTCAACAAAAAAGAGGTGTAATACCTTACATCTTTGGAGGTGTTTCTGTTTTTAAATACAATCCACAAGCGCAATTCTTCTACGAACCAAACTCTTGGCAAAACCTAACCAACGACCAAAGTTATGAGACGTTAGAGGACCGTCACGAAGATTGGATAGAACTTCAACCATTGGGAACAGAGGGCCAAGAAACTACGGAATACAACGATAAACGAAGATATTCATTAACGCAATTTGCAATTCCAGTTGGTCTGGGTGTCAAATTTAAACTTAACCCAAGTTGGACATTTGGAATTGAATACTCAACAAGATTTACATTTACAGACTATTTAGATGACGTAAGTGGAGAATACGGCGAGTTGGTTTTCTTAGAAGCTCAATATGGTGCAATGAGTAAAGCTATGGCTGACCGAAGCCCAACCGAAAACGCTGCAGGTGTTGCAAGAGGCGATGAGTCAAAAAGAGACCTGTATAATATTTTTGGTATTACTTTAACCTATAAAATTATTAAGTCTGGCGAGGTTTGTCCCGCTTTCAGATAATCTCAAGCCTAAGGTCATATTAACAATTAAATAACGACCACGATATTTGTAATAATATCTTTGCGTTGGTTGTAACAAAATAAGCCGCAACTCGTTTTAAAGCTAGATGGAAAAAATCCTTCATTACGTATTACTTACAGTTTTGCTTTCAATGCAGACCTTGATTAGTACTGCTCAAAACTGGGAGTATGGGGCAATGGTTGGCGCAAGCAATTACCACGGAGATTTAGCATACAACATCGTTCCAACAGAAACACACCTTGCCGCTGGCATCCATATTCGTTACAACTTTACACCATATTGGTCCTATAGACCGTCAGTTTTATATACCACTATTAGTGGTAGTGACGCCAACTTTGATGAATATAGATTACGTAACTTAAGTTTTCAATCTAAAATTTGGGAGTTCAACAATGTGTTCGAATTCAATTTCTTGCCTTTTGGGTCTCGCATATTGAGTAAAGATTTTTCATCATACGCAACACTTGGGCTAACTGTTTTTCGACATAATCCAAAGGCTGTATTTGGAGACCGTACAATTGGTTTAAGGGATTTAAGGACAGAAGGACAGTCTAGCAAAGAACAATATGGTTTATTACAACTCGCGATACCTTTTGGTGGTGGTGTAAAATACAATGTCAACAAAAATCTGGTCATTGGATTTGAGGTTGCTTGGAGAAAAACATTCACTGACTATTTGGACGATGTAAGTGGGTTATATCCTGACATGCAAGACCAGCGGGACAGATATGGTGATTTAAGCGCTAATATGTCTGACAGGAGCTGGGAAATTGCCGGAGAGCCATTGTCAGTTGCTGGCGATGAACGAGGAGATCCTGCTATCAATGACTTTTATTTTATTACAGCATTTACCATTTCATACAGACTTACACCTATAGCCTGTTGGCCTAGGTACAAGCGAGCATTTATCTGGAAATAAAAGATGTCTGACCTTACTACCATCGACCAGAATCGGATTCCGAAACACATTGCAGTTATTATGGATGGCAATGGTCGTTGGGCTAAAAAACAAGGCAAATTTCGTGTATTTGGACACCAACATGGCGTTCAATCTGTGAAAGACATAACTGAGGGTGCAGCAGAACTTGGTGTTGAGTATTTAACACTTTATGCATTCTCTACAGAGAACTGGAATAGACCTCAATTTGAAGTCAATGCATTGATGACTTTATTGGTTAAGACCATCAAACGGGAAACCGACACATTGATGAAAAACCAAATCAAGCTAACAACGATTGGGCAAACAGACACATTACCAAAAGCTTGTCAAGCAGAGTTGAAGCAAGCTATTGACGCTACAAAAGACAATACCCGAATGACACTCATTTTAGCCTTAAGTTATAGCGCTAAGTGGGACATTGTGAATTCCGTTAAGGAGATCGCAACAAAATATAAAACTGGTGAGATTACGCTGGACGACATTAACGAAGATTTAATTAGTGGGTCTTTATCGACTAAACAAATTCCTGATCCAGACTTAATGATCCGTACAAGCGGTGAACACCGTATTAGTAATTATTTACTTTGGGAAATGGCGTATAGCGAATTCTATTTCACAGATGTATTATGGCCGGATTTCAGAAAAGAACATTTGTATGAAGCCATTGCCAATTATCAGAATAGAGAACGAAGGTTTGGAAAAACAGGAGAACAAGTCAGTGAAATTAAATAATAACAACATGAAGCAATTCGTCTATACAATATGTTCGTTTCTAATATGCCTTACGTCGTGGTCATATACTTCTGCGCAGGTTGTTAAAGAAACGTCACCAATTGAGATAGACTATGCACATCCAAAAGAGTACGTTGTTGGTGGTTGCTCTGTTCGAGGAGCAATGTCGTTAGACCCTAACATTGTTGCCCACATATCGGGTTTAGCAACTGGTGTTAAAATAAAGATTCCAGGTGACCATGTGAGTCGAGCTATCGAATCTGTATGGAGACAAAAGATTTACTCTAATGTCGAGATTCTTGTTACTGGGGTTAAAGGGGACACCGTTTATTTTCTAATCAAGGTACAGGAGCGATCAAAGCTTTCTAAATATTCTATCCGTGGATTGAATAAGACTGAAACCAAAAATATTAGAGACGAAATTTCACTTAAACGTGGTCAGATAATTACAGAAAATCTAATTGATAAAACCCGGAAAGAGATTTTGGCTTTCTATTATGAAAAAGGGTTTTTCAATGCCCACGTTGACATTGACGCTGAATCAGACACCAGTATTTTCAACTCTCAATTGCTCCGTATTCATGTTAAAAAAGGAAGAAGAGTAAAAGTACAAGAGATTTTTATTGTTGGAAACGACAGTGTTAAAGACAAAAAACTAAAACAAGTTTTAAAACCAAAGGAGAAGCGAGGTAAGCTTAACCCCTTTGCTTCTTCTAAATTGATTCAAAGCGAATACGATTTAGAGAAAAAAAACATTGCTCATTTATATTTAGCGTTGGGTTATCGGGATGCCAAATTGATGTCGGATAGTGTAGAGCGTGTAAGTGCAAATCGAGTGAATTTGCATCTGAATGTAAAAGAGGGACGCAAATACTATTTCCGAAACATCGTATGGTCTGGTAATACCAAACATACCTCTGGTAAACTTGATACAATTCTAAACATCAAAAAAGGTGACATATTCAATCAAGCTAAATTAGAAACTAGATTGTTTATGAACCCGTCAGGCTTGGACATTTCGAGTATCTATATGGATGATGGGTATTTATTCTTCAATATTAGTCCAGTAGAAACCAACGTCAACAATGACAGTATCGACCTTGAGATTCGTATTTATGAAGGAAAACAAGCGACGATAAATGCTGTAATCATTACAGGAAACGATAAAACCAGCGATTTTGTAATTCTGCGTTCACTTCGAACCAGACCTGGAGAAAAATTTAGTAGGACAGACATTCAGCGTTCTATGCGAGAGCTAGCTACTTTGGGCTACTTCGATCCAGAAAAACTTGACGTAAACCCCATACCAAATCCCGCAAACGGTACGGTAGATATTGAATACAAAGTGGTGGAAAAACCTTCTGACCAAGTTGAGGCCAGTGGTGGTTTTGGTGGTGGTTTTGGTTTTGTTGGAACCGTTGGATTGACCTTAAACAATTTCTCTACTCGTAAAATGTTCAAAGGTGACTGGAATCCAATTCCTACTGGTGATGGACAAAGATTAACGCTTAGAGCACAATCTAATGGATTGCCATACCAGTCGTACAACTTCTCTTTTACGGAGCCTTGGTTGGGTGGTAAAAAGCCAAATTCCTTAACTGCCAGTGTATATTACTCACGTCAAACTAGTCAAGCGAATTATACGATTAGAAACGACCCTAACCGTCAGCGTTTGCATACAACTGGCGCATCTATTGTTTATGGCAAATTGTTAAAGTGGCCGGATGATTTCTTTACTTTAAGTCATTCTCTGAGTTACCAGAAATACACATTACAGAATTGGCAAGCTTTTGGATCATCTGAGATTGGTTATACGGATGGTATTTCAAACAGTATTTCATACAATGCCGTTTTATCACGAAATTCTACTTCTGCACCAATCTACCCGCAATCAGGATCTCAGTTCTCCTTATCGATACAAATGACGCCTCCACACTCACTATTTAATGGTGACAAGGATTACTCCACTTTGGGTTCGAAAGAGAAATACAAATGGATAGAATATCACAAATGGAAGTTTAACGCCAGTTGGTTTATGCGGGCCGTAGACAAATTGATATTTGTACCACATTTCGAAACTGGTATCATCGGATTGTACAACAAAGATGTTGGTTACTCTCCATTTGAGCAGTTTAGAGTAGGCGGTTCAGGTTTTGGATCTTGGGCTGTATACGGCACTGAAATCATCCCGCAAAAAGGATATGATGAAGGTCAAATCTCAAGTGATGGTGTAAACAGTACTAACCAAAACGACGCTGACCCTTTGTATGCAAAATATTCGATTGAAATGCGTTATCCGCTATCCTTAAATCCAAATGCAACGGTATATGGTTACACCTATTTTGAGGCCGGTAACACATGGAATAAAGTCAGAGAGTATAATCCATTTCAATTACGAAGAGCTGTTGGTGTTGGTGTTCGAATGTACCTTCCTATGTTTGGCCTTTTGGGTTTTGACTATGGATTTGGTTTAGACAAAGCAACTGCAACTGGGAAATTTGGAGAAAAAGGTCAATTCCTATTCTCAATTGGTCAATCATTCTAAACTACTTAGGTAAGTAGGTTAAAACATTCATCTTTTCTGGACTAAAGACGTCGTTTGCGACGGTTTGAATTTGTTCAGACGTAATGGCTTCAATTTTGTTTAACACGGCCTCTAACGAGTCGACATAACCAAGGTCTAATAAACTTCGGCCGATTACAAACATCAAACTGCTGTTACTTTCCTCAGCCATAATCATCTGACCGTGGAATTGCGTTTTATATTTTTTAAGCAAAGCCTCTTTGATGGGCTTTTGTTTTAGCAACTCAAGTTCGTTCATCACTGCCTTCCGACTGCGATTCAAGTTCTTAGGATCTGTACTGTAATAAATACTCAAGAATCCAGAATCAGTTAAGGTTTGAAGACTACAATCCACACCATAAGTATAGGCATGTTTCTCCCTTAGTTTTAAGTTAAGAATCGAATTCAATCCTGGTCCACCTAGAATATTTGATAACAGCATTAGCGAAGCGCGTCGTGGATCATCCAGCGGATAAGCTTCTGCCCCCATTAATATGTGTGCTTGAGAAAATCCATTCGTAGTGGTCATATCAAATGGTTTCGGTGAATTTGGTTTTTTACGCGTTACCGTTCCAGATTTGATGGATACATCTTTCAAATATTTCTCGCAAACGCGAACGGCTTTTTCATATGTTATTGGCGCAACAATAGTGAGCACAATCTCATTCGAGAAATAGCGCTGATCAACAAACTGTTTAATGTCGGCGCTAGAAAACTGCATCACCGTTTCTTTTGAACCGAGTATGTTGTTCCCCAATGGATGATCGGCATAAAACATTTCTTGAAACTCGTCGTAAATGCGTTCATCAGGAGAATCCAAATACATGTCTATCTCCTCAAATATCACTTTCTTCTCCTTTTCCAGTGGTTTACTCGGAAAACTAGAATTAAAAGTCACATCCACCAGTAGTTCAATCGCACGATCAAAATGGTCTTTCACCACACTGGCGTGTACAACGGTTTTATCCTTTGTGGTAAATGCGTTAAGATCACCGCCAACGACTTCAAGACGATTTAAAACCTGATTTGTATTTCGTTTTTTGGTCCCCTTAAACAGCATGTGTTCCAGCAAATGAGCCAGACCAACTTGGTTAGGCAACTCATCGCGAGAACCAGCATTAATAAAAAAACCACAATGCGCTACTTGCGTATTTTGTGTTTGTTTAAAAGCTAACCGTAAACCGTTTGAAAACGTATGGAGTTTGTATTCCAATGTTGTGAAATAATGTGCGAGAATACAACAATTTTACTAGAGTAAATGTTTGGATGCCTTTAAGACAGTCGTGTTATAGTCTGAGACAATCTCTGTAACGATCTGTTGAACTGTTTCAGGTTTAGATATCATACTGCTGATTTGCCCAATTTCAAGCTCTCCTTCGTCCATATCTCCTAAAAACATGCCTTTTTTTGCTCTTGCCCTGCCAAGTAAAACCAATTTATCCTCTTTGCTTTTACAGGCATCATAAGCTTGTTCCAAATCACCAAAAAATTTATTGCGGAGTAGTCGCACAGGAACAACGTCTTTCAACATCAATTTCGTATCGCCTTCTTTCGCATTTCTGATGGCGTCTTTAAAGTTTTCGTGGGCACTAGATTCTGTACTAGCCGCAAATCGAGATCCGATTTGAACACCTTCTGCACCTAAGGCCATAACCGCGGCCATAGATTTACCGCTTGCTATTCCGCCAGCTGCTATAACCGGAATTTTTACTTTATCCGTGATTTCTGGAATCAAACATAACGTCGTTGTTTCTTCTTTACCATTATGCCCCCCAGCTTCAAAACCTTCTGCAATAATGGCGTCAACACCAGCAGATTCTGCTTTCAACGCGAATTTGGTATTGGCAATCACATGTACCACCGTGATGCCATGTTCCTTCAATTTGGAAGTCCAAATGGCAGGATTTCCAGCAGAAGTAATCACCACTTTAACATCTTTCCGTATGATGATTTCCATCAATTTTTCAATATCTGGATACAGCAATGGGACATTGACTCCGAATGGTTTAGATGTAAACGCTTGGAGTTTCGAAATGTGCTCCTCAAGCACTTCAGGATACATAGACCCTGCTCCAATTATGCCCAAACACCCAGCATTAGATGATGCTGCCGCAAGTTTCCACCCACTACACCAAATCATGCCAGCTTGAAAGATGGGATATTGAATCTGGAATAAATCTGTAACTCTATTTTTCATCTTTTACCTTCGTGATATATTGTAATGCCATACGGTATCCGCCTAACCCAAAACCAAACAAACAAGCATGGCAATACTTTGCCAGCAAATCAATGTGTCGTTCGGCTTCTCTCTTATAAATATTGCTGATATGAACGCCAATCACCTTGGCTGGTACCGCCGCCACTGCATCTGCAATGGCAATGGAGGTATGGGTATAGGCTGCTGCATTAAGTATAATGTACTCCGATTTATATCCGTGCTCTTGGATTAAGTTTACCAACTCCCCTTCTACATTGCTTTGTGCAAATTGTATCTCAACAGATGTAAACTCATTTTTCAACTCGCTTAAAAGCGCCTCAAACGACAAATCACCGTAAATCTCTGGTTCTCGTTTGCCAAGCAGGTTCAGATTAGGACCGTTCAAGATTGAGATATTATGCATGTTCGCAAGTTATACCAAATGGTTAATTGTGACAATAATGAAATGTGGTAATGTTTCAAATGTCCCTTAGAAATTCACCTAATTTGACGCAATGTCTAATTTACGAAATATCGAATAACAAAGCATCAACATGCGTGTAATTCCGATATAATTATATATAACTTTGCGTGCTCAAACCCCCTTAATGAGCGACCCAATTAAGCACGAATGCGGTGTAGCATTTATTCGTCTTCTAAAACCATTAGAGTTTTATAAAGACAAATACGGCTCTCATCTTTACGGGCTAAAAAAACTCCAATTATTAATGGCTAAACAGCTGAACCGTGGACAAGACGGGGCTGGCTTAGCGACTATTAAACTTAATCCGGAATTCGGTAAACGATACGTAGCACGGAAAAGGAGCAACAGTAAAAACGCATTACTCGACATTTTTGAGGAAATTATGACGGCCTATGCAGCCCTCGACCAATCAAAAGTTGACGACACCAAATGGTTTAAAAAGAACTTCCCATATGCTGGGGAATTACTATTGGGGCATTTGCGTTATGGCACTCATGGTAAAAATAGTATTGAAGACATCCATCCGTTTTTTAGACAAAACAATTGGATGAGTCGCTCTTTGGTACTGGCCGGTAATTACAATCTGACCAATGTAGACGAGCTATATGAACTACTCATCACGCTTGGTCAGCACCCCAAAGAGATTTCAGACAATGTTACCGTTCTTGAGAAAATAGGTCACTTCTTAGATGAAGAAAACGAACGATTGTTTCATGAATATCGCGATCAAACCATTGATGGTATTGAAATCGCTGCTAAAATTAAGTCTAACTTAAATCTGGGAAATGTACTACGCAGTGCATTTAGAAACCTGGACGGTGGTTATAACATGGTCGGGATGGTTGGTGATGGTAACACCTTTGTGTTACGCGACAATTTAGGAATTCGGCCTTCGTTTTACTATCATGACGATGAAGTATTTGTTGTTGCTTCGGAACGACCAGCGATAATGACTGCTTTCAATATCAAAATAGAAGCAGTAAAAGAATTAACTCCGGGATGCGCGTTAATTATTGACAGACAGGGAAACATAAGAGAAGAGGAAATTATTCCTCCAGCACCAGAACTCAAACGTTGTTCTTTTGAACGTATTTATTTCTCTCGGGGCAGTGATAAAGATATTTACAATGAACGTCAAGAGCTTGGGCGAAGATTATCTCGGGTCATCCTCGACAAGTTAAATTATGACGTTCGACCTGTTGTGTTTAGTTATATCCCAAATACAGCCGCTACCAGTTTTTATGGCGTCATAGACGGCGTTTACAAATACATTGATAGGTACAAACGCGAAGCCATTTTAAAATTGGGCAACGACCCAACTCCTGAAGAAGTAGACAAGATTTTGGATATCAAAATCCGACGTGAAAAAATATTGGTAAAAGACGCCAAGATGCGCACTTTTATAACTCCGGATAAAGATCGTGATACCATGGTTGGCGATGGATATGACGTAACATACGGTGTTGTGGATGACAAAAGCGACACATTGGTGGTTGTTGACGATTCTATTGTTCGAGGGACCACACTTAAACAGTCTATTTTACGCATATTAGATAGATTAGGTCCTCGCAAAATAATAGTAGCAAGTAGCGCACCTATCATCAAATATCCAGACTGTTATGGTATTGACATGAGTCGTATGAACGAGTTTATCGCATTTAAAGCTGTATTAAAATTGTTGGAACGTAGCAACCAAATGCATAAGTTAGACGAGGTCTACAAGGCCTGTCAAAAACAACTCAAACTACCAGCCGAGGAGCAACGAAACGCAGTTAAAGACTTGTATGCATTGTTTAGCGATGACGAATTAACAGAAGAAATTGCACGTTTGGTTACCCCAAGCGATATGAAGGCTGAAGTAGAAATTGTCTACCAAAAAGTTGAAGATTTACATAAAGCCTGTCCTAACCACAAAGGTGATTGGTATTTCACTGGTGATTATCCAACACCTGGAGGTATTAAGGTTGTAAATAAATCGTTTGTCTACTACATGGAAGGAAACGATAAGCGCGCATATTAAGCGCATATACACCTGGTATGTTTTTGCAATTGTGTGATAAACTATTAAATTTTTAAAGCCAAAATCTACACAGTCGTTTATCATTACTATATTTGAGAACCGTGGTTCAGACCTGTTTAAAGACAGTGAGGGCATCGGAAATAAAATATTTGTTATGAAAAATATACTCCTCATGTTATTACTAGTTGTTGCTGTTTACATGGGTTATCTAGGATTTAAAGCCGATATGCATCCTCCTATTTTGACAGCAATTGGTTTTATCATCATTGCTATTTTGTTCTACAAAAACGGCAAATAACTCCGCTTCATAAGGCATGCCAAGTACATTTAACACCAAACGACTACGTCAAACGGGTTTGGTTCTAGAACTTGCTGAATGGTAACACATTTTCTGGTAAGGGGATGAAGACTTTCCATTTTACCAGATCCAATAATTCTTGGTTCATTGCTGCAATCGATTGGTACGATGACGAACAAGTTTAGGCGAAACACTATTGATAGTTTCTCCTGCAGAAGTCAATCCTATTGTGTTTCCTATATTTGGGCATATTAAGTAAAAATGAAGAAATACCTCATTCCTGTTCTACGACTAATCGTAGCCATCATTTTAATTCAAACACTCCGATTTAAGTTTACGGCACATCCAGACAGTGTCTATATTTTCAGCAAAGTTGGTTTGGAACCATTTGGACGGATCGGCATTGGCATTGTTGAATTAATTGCGGCAATATTACTACTTGTACCAAAAACCATTTGGATTGGATCAGGCCTGACGCTAGGGGTTGTAGGTGGTGCGATTCTTATGCATTTAACCGCTCTTGGCATCGACATAAGCGGGGATAAAGGCGTGTTGTTTTATACTGCGGTTGTCACCTTCATCCTAAGTGCTATTATCCTTTGGTCACAACGGAAGAAAATTCCGTTTTTACCTTCGAGAACAACAACATAATAACTCACATAGTAAGGGACTATATTGCAAGTGCATGCTGAAACAAACCGGTTGATTCTGAGGAGAATCTTACATACAAACACTTTTGTTAAATTTGATGAACTATGGCATATGACGCATACTTCGGTGAACGAATCACCAGAGCTCTAACCGAAAGAAAAGCAGACTTTTTCTCAAAAACTATGATGGGTGGCCTGTTATTTATGGTCGACAATAAAATGCTATGTGGCATTCACACTGATAAACGGCATGGAGATACATTGTTAATGGCTCGAATTGGTGAAGAGGCGTATGAGGAAGCGCTTAAAAAGGAAGTCTGTTTACCTATGGATTTTACAGGCAGGCCAATGAAGAGTTATATCTTTGTCACACCCGAGGGTTGGGATAAAGATGACGATCTTGAATATTGGATAGATCTATGCCTAAAATTCAACCCGTTTGCGAAAGCGAGTCCATCCAAAAAAAAAACCTTTAAAATAATAATGGAACCAAGATTTGAATTTCTGACAGAAAAAATAGTTGTCGGTAAAAACCGTAAAATGTCGTTCGCAAACAACCAAACCGTGGCACTGTGGCAATCTTTTATGCCCGAATTGCAACAGGTTACGAATAGGTCGTCTGACACAGAAGTAATGTCATTACAGCTCTATCCAACATCATTCACTTTCGAGCAGTTGAACCCACATATCTCGTTTACAAAATGGGCTTGTGTTGAAGTAACAGACGATAGTAATGTACCAAGCACCATGGAAACACTTACTATTCCGGCTGGATCATATGCCGTTTTTATTCATCGTGGCCCCGCCAAAGACGCAGGGAAAACGTTTGGTTATATCTTTGGTCAGTGGATACCAAATTCCGAATATGACGTGGATAATCGTCCGCATTTTGAATTACTTGGACTAAAATATAAAAATAACGAACCTGACTCTGAAGAAGAAGTATGGATACCCATAAAACAAAAAGAGCAATAATCACTGGTGCTTCAGGCATGATAGGACGTTTGGTATTACAACATTGTTTAGCCAACGATGCGATTACTGAGGTGGTTAGTTTGGTTCGAAAGCGTTCGAGTCAAAACGATCCAAAACTCACTGAAGTCGTAATTCCCGATTTTAATTCTCTTGACGCCGGAGCTACATATTGGCAAAACATAGATGTCGTGTTCTATTGTATTGGTGTTTACACCGGTTCCGTAAACCGAGCATTATTTCGGCAGATCACCGTTGACTATCCTGTTCATTTTGGTAAAAATATAGCAAAGTACAGCCCAAATGCAAAAGTCGTTTTGCTCAGTGGCCAAGGTGCCGATCGTAGTGAAAAAAGCAAAGTGATGTTTGCAAAAGATAAAGGAGCGGCCGAAAACGCCTTGAGTAATATGGGATTCCAAAGTTTCAATGCTTTACGTCCGGGCTACATTTATCCAGTCGAAAAACGCAGCGAGCCTAATGTAAGCTACCGATTGATGCGACGACTATATCCTTTGTTAAAAGGACTTGGTTCAAAATTCAGTATCTCATCTGTAGGCTTAGCTCGTGTCATGTTTGACATTGGACTGCATGGTAGTAAACGTGAAATCTATGAAAACCAAGATCTGATTCATCACCTTAAAACATTAAGTCATGAAGTTAATTCTTAAGATTACCGGCATTTTTTTTCTCGTAATAGCCTTGTTTATGGGTAGTTTCATTATGCTGTCAAAACATATTTTTAACAGACGCGATTGTATCCGTTTTAACATCGACAACATTGAAGTAAGAACAGGCATCAACGTACCAGCTGTAGTTAGTTCCGACTGCAATTGTACAGAGACGTCTAAATCATCGACATTTAAATTGAAGACATCAACCCTAGATTTAGAAACATATATCGAAGCGAACAACTTTGCTTCGGTTGATAATAAACTTGTCAATTCGGGTAAAAATGAGCGAACAAAATGGCCCGCTGAACTTGATACTTCTACGGCCAACTTATCATTTCAGATTGAATATTTACAATGAAGAATAACCTAGTAAACGATCAATAACACGTTAATTCCAGTCCTCTTTATCCAATTGAAACAAGTCACTGACTTCAACTTCAAAAATTGACGCTAATCTTAAAGCAAGTACGGTGGATGGAACGTATTTACCTAACTCCATGGCATTGATAGTCTGTCTGCTCACTTTGGCTAAACCAGCGAGATCTGCTTGAGTAATGTTTTTCTTAGCCCTTTCGACCTTTATACTATTCTGCATAGGACACAGTTTTTCTCATCTTCAAGATTTGCCAATGGAAACGGACAATAAAAAACAAAAGAATGGTAAACATATTAAATATCATCACCCATAAAAATCCAGTGTCATAAACAAACAAAAACGCAAGCAATAATATCCCATAATTCACATACGTTGCCCAGACCAAAGACTCTAGACGGATTTTAGCGATAAACTCATCTTCGTTTGGCTGCTTTGAAAATGCAACCAACACAGATCCAATAATAACCAACACCCCAAGTATCTCATTAAGCACATTGTTTTCTATAAATCCGAAATATGTCGTTTTACCGAAAAGTTCATTTACATATATCACCGGCACCTTCCAGTCTAGAAACTCGGGTTGAAATTCAGCAAACAAATCTATAAAGCCAAAAATGACTGCAGGTATCAGAATTATCCACCCCCACTTCTTATAGCTGGCTGGAAACAGAAATTTCGTTTTCATAAACATTGATTTAGAGTTCAAAAGTATGTTGTTTTTTACTAAATGTCAAGTTTGTTTTACTTTATGTAAAAAAAAGGCGTCAACAAATGGTATTACCCTTCATTGAAGATATCTTTGAAGCGGTATGACTAATAATGATATTTTAAAGAAACTGCGCTACGCATTTGACTACAGTGATTCCGAAATGATTGACATTTTTGCGAAAGCAGATTATGAAACGGATCGATCTAAAGTGAGCAACTGGCTCAAACCAGAAGACGCCGAAGAATACACCAATTTACCAGATAAGCAGATGGCTTTGTTTTTAAATGGATTGATTTATAAAAATCGTGGAAAGCAAGAGGGAAAACCACCTATGCCAGTTGAAACGAATCTAGACAATAACATCATTCTAAAAAAAATAAAAATTGCGCTAAGCCTTACTACTGATGACATCATCGATTTATTTGATCTTGTTGACATGGATATAAGTCCACACGAATTGAGTGCATTTCTACGCAATCCCAAGCAACCACAATTCCGAAAATGCAAGGACCAATATTTAAGAAATTTGCTTTACGGCATTGAAGAAAAACACCGTCCTAGTTAATTCTACAAAAATTCTAAACACCTTGGTTATTTGACCAAGGATTCAAAATCACTTACTATTGACCCAATGTCTAAGCATCAATCAAAAGAGCAGCCTAAAATTAAAGGAAGCGCACAAAAAATCAAGCCACGTTTACACAGTCGTAATAGACACCGTACGCGTTATGATTTTAAGGCGCTGATTGGCACGTTGCCAGCGTTAGCAGAACATGTGTCTGTAAACGAATACGGGGACGAATCAATCGATTTCTTTGATCCAAATGTGGTTAAATTACTTAACACAGCCTTATTGATGAATGGATATGAGGTGAAGTCATGGGACATCCCAAAGGATTACTTATGTCCGCCAATCCCAGGTCGGGCTGATTACATTCACCATGTTGCCGATGTTATTGGTACTAGGAACGACGAAAACAGCGAACGTCTTATTCCAATTGGTCCCGGTATTAAATGTTTAGATATTGGTGTTGGAGCAAATTGTATATATCCAATTATTGGAAATTATGAATATGGCTGGTCATTTGTAGGGACAGAGATTGACCCTATTGCTATTGAAGCTGCGAACGCTATAATCAATGCAAACGAATCATTGAAAGGTTCTGTCAAATTACGTTTACAAAAAAAATCAGAAGACATCTTTTACGGTGCCATTAAAAAGGGTGAGACATTTGATATTGCGATTTGCAATCCGCCTTTTCATGCGTCATTAGAGGAAGCCATCAAAGGGACAGTTAGAAAGCTAAGTAATTTAAAAGGGAAGAAGGTTAGTAAGCCTATACTCAATTTTGGAGGACAAACGACCGAACTTTGGACTGAAGGTGGGGAAGAAAGGTTTATTCGAGATATGATCATACAGAGTAAGCAGTTTGCTGACTCGGTGTATTGGTTTTCGACACTTGTATCCAAACAGTCCCATTTGAAAGATATCTATGCTTCCCTCAAGAAAATTAGAGCGATTCAAGTTAAAACAATACCCATGGGTCAAGGAAACAAATCCAGCAGAATTGTGATGTGGTCCTACATGCACAAACGTGAGCAAGAAAATTGGAGGCAAAAGCATTGGAAAGAGACCAAGTCTTTTCCTATTGAATCAGCCGACTAGAAGTTTAAACCAAAAATGGCATTTTAACCACCTTTGCTTTTAAAGCTTTCCCTCTTATTTCCACATAAATGTCTGTTTCTCGCTTTGCGTGTTCGCGAGCTACATATCCCATTCCTATTGCTTTACCAAGAGAAGGGCTTTGTGTTCCACTTGTCACTTCACCGATGGCATTACCATCAGCATCTTGAATAACATAGTGTTGACGAGGAATTCCCCGATCAATCATTTCGAAACCTACCAAACGCTTTGATGGTTTGTCGGCTTTGATTTTCGCATGGTGTTCCCAATTTACAAATGGTTTGTCGAACTTCGTTATCCAACCCAACCCAGCTTCAATTGGTGATGTGGTGTCGTTTATATCGTTCCCGTATAAGCAAAAACCTTTTTCAAGGCGTAAGGTGTCTCTACAACCCAAACCACAAGGCATAATGTCGTAGGCTTTTCCTGCTTCCATTATCGCGTTCCAAAGTGCTTCCGCGTCTTT
>JBLHOC010000045.1:0-20065 GCA_047620825.1 Bacteroidia bacterium
AAATCATTTTTGGGCCTTCGTAAATGAAACAGGAATATACCTGGACCAAGTCTGCACCGGCTTCCATTTTTTGAACAGCATCATCGCCAGTTTGGATTCCTCCAACACCGATAATCGTAATGCCCTTATTCTTGCTTCTAATGTAGGCAACAACCTCATCAGAACGTTTTTGTACAGGCTTCCCACTAAGTCCGCCAGCACCACATAGATCAACTGTCTCTGACGCAGTATTCAATCCTTCTCTTGAAATTGTTGTATTCGTGGCCACAATGCCGGTAAGACCATATTCTTCGACCAGTGACAAAATATCATCAATCTGGTCAAATGAATTATCAGGAGATATCTTAACAAACAGTGGTCGCTGCTTCTCTGCTTTCTTTATCAATTCAGGCTCAACACGACGCAGTGTTTGAAAGATCACCCGAAGCGATTCCTTATCTTGCAGCTCCCGCAGGTTTGGTGTATTTGGAGAACTTACATTCACCACGAAATAATCCACTAAACCATATAACTTCTCAAAGCAAATACGATAATCTTCATGTGCTTGATCGTTGGGTGTCACTTTATTTTTACCAATGTTCCCACCAATTATTAGCTTACTCCTTGGATGTCTGTGTTTATACAACTCAATCAGAAATGCTGCAGCATCTACGCCTTCATTGTTAAACCCCATACGGTTAATTAATGCGGTGTCACTAGGCAATCGAAATAAGCGTGGTGTTGGATTTCCTTTTTGCGCCTTTGGTGTTACCGTTCCAATCTCAACCGCTCCAAATCCCAATTGCTCCAATTCAGTCAAATATTCTGCATTTTTATCAAACCCTGCAGCCATACCGAGTTTATTCCTAAATTTTAATCCAGCAACCTGCGTCTCAGAATGGTATACTTTACCAACCATCAACACTTTAATAACCCTTAGCAGTCCAAGCTTGCGCGCAAACCGAAGCAGTGAAGTTGTTAGATGATGTGCTTTTTCAGCATCAAGTCGGAATAAAATTTTCTTGAGAAGACCGTACATTTCGAGGGCGAATATAGGATGGGATAATGGAATATGATTAATTTCGAAGCTTCAAAAAAAGCGATATGCAAAACTGGTTAAACGTATCTGATTTTCACGACTTCTCAATTCACAACTTACCTTTTGGTGTATTTAAACGAGATGGAGAATCGGCTCCTTGTATTGCCATTGGTGATCAAATGATTGACCTTAGAAAGGCAGCAAGTCTTGGAATTTTCAACCACCTAGATTTTGATTCTAATGTGTTCAATTCCAGTGTTTTAAATGATTTCATTTCAACAGGAAAAGCGAGTTGGTCGGCATTACGTAAGTACCTACAAACTGCATTATGTGATACCAACTCAGATTTACATAAAAACCGAGATGTCATTTTAGTAGACCGATTAAATGCAAATATGGTTTTGCCTATTCGTATTGGAGATTATACTGATTTTTATAGCAGTATTGAACATGCGACCAACGTAGGTAAGATGTTTCGTGACCCTGCGAATGCCTTATTACCAAACTGGAGACATATTCCTGTTGGATATCATGGCCGTGCGAGTTCGATTGTAGTGAGTGGCACAGACATCAAGAGACCGAATGGACAAACTCTTCCACCAGATGCGACACAACCCGTTTTTGGACCAAGCAAAAGAGTCGATTTTGAATTAGAAATGGCATTTGTTGTTGGCCAAACCACTGATTTAGGATCCACAATACCTACAGACAAAGCTGAGTCTCATATTTTTGGTATGACAGTTTTTAACGACTGGAGTGCACGTGACATTCAGAAGTGGGAATACGTTCCACTTGGACCATTCTTGGCAAAGAACTTTGCGTCAACGATGTCTCCATGGATCGTTACCATGGAAGCCATGGAACCATTTAGATGTGCCAGTGTAAAACAAGAACCTGAAGTGTTGCCATATCTGACATACGAGGGTGATAAAAATTTCGATATCAGCTTAGAGGTCGATTTAATACCAGAAAATAGTAGTGCCTCAACTATTAGCCAAAGTAATTTCAAATACATGTATTGGAATATGGCTCAGCAATTGGCACATCACACCGTAAATGGCTGTAATGTAAATGTTGGAGACGTGATGGCGAGTGGTACGATTAGCGGAAAGGATGAAAACAGTTATGGTAGTATGCTAGAATTGTGCTGGGGTGGTAAAAAAGACATTCCGTTAAGTAACGGTGATACCAGAAAATTCATTTTAGATGGCGACACCATTACCATGCGTGCTTTCTGTCAAAACGATACTTGCCGAGTGAGTTTCGGTGAAAGCGTTGGCAAGATTGTAAAATAAGTCAGTTAATACTGGTATACTATTCCGGCTCTTACCCCGTAGTAACCCAGACTTGTATAGCCAAATCCAACTCCTGCAAAACCTAACACCAACTCGGTTTTAACAAACAACTTGTCAATTTTAGTTGAAAATTGACCGTAGATGCCGTATTCTGTAAATATCGCACTCCAGTGTTTTAGTTTATCAAATTCTGAATTCACATCTACACCCTCCGAAAAATAATTAAGATCGGTATAAAGTGGGGCACCCAATTTTAGACTAAAGCCAACTTGAGATTCATTTTCATAGGTCTTGAATCTAGACAAACCGATAAAAGGAATGTGGATATTTGAATTCGCATGAACTCTCCTGCTCGTTGGTGTAAACAAAGACCAACCTACATATTCTATAAAATTCTTATTTTCCCTAATGTAATAATACCCAAGGGTTACACGGGTATTTCTCCTACCATACATGTCAAGATTTGCCGATATACCGATAGATGAATTCAAAGCAGATCCATTGTCGTCTATAGCTGTAATCCCGTTTAAAGCACCGTAATCAATTCCAAATGACAGTACTTTTCCCACTTTTTGAGCATACAAAAGGAATGGCACGCTTAATACAAATACAAAGAAAGTTTTCATGGCTCAGATCATTGTATCTCAAATTTAATGACTAAAAACTTAAGACAATCTGGCATTTTTTTCGTCCTTGGGGTTCCAATACCATTATCCCCTCTTTTTCGAAAATATTCTGATTATGGTCTTTATGATCCGCAATACCACACCACGGTTCGATACATACATAGTTCGCTTTAGGTTTTGCCCAAATACCTAAAAATGGGAAACCTTCAAACCGAACCTCTACCAATCTTTCATTATTGCTAGTTCTTAGGGTGACGCTTTTCGAATTTAAGTTACTAAATATCAGTGCATCCTCATCAAATATGGATTGAGTCAGTTGGATTCTATTTTTGTCAAAAACCGGTTTTGTATTATTCGTCCGAATGCCATCATCAATGATAACTGATTGTTGGCTTTCCTCGTGCTCAAACTCAATATAGTGTGCATCAATTGGATCAGCAATAAAGGCAGGGTGTGCTCCAAAACTAAAAGGGATGGTTTGGTCATCTGTATTGATCACTTCAAAGCTTTGAATCATAGCGTTACCTTCAAGCTTATACCCTACTCTAAAATCAAAATGATACGGATAAGACTGAAAGGTTTCTGGTGAAGACTTTAAAGAGAATATAATTTCCGTTGGATTCCATTTGACAACGTCAAACTCCAAACTGCGGGCAAAACCATGTTGCCCCAATGAATGCGACTCATCTCCAATCTTGTATGTATCTTCCTTTAACCGACCTACAATAGGGAATAACAATGGTGCATGCCGAGGCCATACCTCAGGATCTGCTTGCCATAAATACTCCTTATTTGTAGAGATGGATTTTATACTTTGAAGTTCTGCTCCAAGGGTAGAAATTTCAACTTGTATATACTCGTTCTTTAATTGCATTTTGAATTGAAATTTGAATATCCGAACATCCTCAAAAGCCCACTGTAGGTTAATTATAAAACCGCGCCACCAACGGCATCTGCCGTCCAATACCAAACGCAAGGTTAGAGATTCTCAGGATTGGTGCTGCTTGAAATCGTTTATATTCATTTCTGTCGACAAGCTTGATAACACGTCTCACTGTATGCGCATCATAACCTAAAGCTACAATCTCTTGCCATCCTTTTTGTTGTTCGATATAAAGCATCAATACTTTATCTAGCAACTCATATGGAGGTAACGAATCACTGTCCTTTTGATCGAACCGAAGCTCCGCAGAAGGTGCTTTATTTATAATTTCATTTGGAATAATTTCCTTATTCCTGTTGATGTATCTCGCCATTTCATACACCTGTATTTTATACAAATCTCCAATTGCTGACAACCCGCCACACATGTCTCCATACAGAGTGGCATAACCAACAGCCGTTTCACTTTTATTACTTGTATTAAGCACCATGGATCCAAATTTATTGCTTAAAGCCATTAACAGAAGTCCTCGGCTTCTCGCCTGAATGTTCTCTTCGGTTACATCAGCATCATGTCCTTTAAATTGTGGTGCCAGTGTCGACTCCACAACATCCACCAAGTCTTTAATACTTATAGTCTCGTACGGACATCCTAAATTGTTGGACAATGCCTCTGCATCGACTACTGATCCTTCTGAAGAATATTTGGATGGAAGTAAAACTGCCAATACATTTTCTGCGCCAAGCGCTTCGACGGCTAACGCATTAATCACTGCAGAATCAATGCCTCCTGACGAACCTAACAGGGCTTTTTTGAACCCCATTTTGCCAAAGTAGTCTTTGATACCCATCACCAACGCGTCGTGAATTAACTCAATGTCTTCGTCTTTGTAATCCAAGCTATTGTCTGGATAAATTGCATCTTTCGACCAATCAATACAGCGATAGTCCTCAACAAAATAACCGAGTTCTTCTGCGATTTCACCAGTCTGATTGATAAACATAGAACCACCATCGAATAAGATATCGGAATGGGCTCCAATTTGGTTGACATATACCAACGGCAGTTTGTAGGTCTTTGCGTTTTGAATCATGCGGTTTTTACGCTCCTCTACATGATTATAACTATACGGAGATCCAGAGATATTAATCATCAAATCTGGATTTAATTTCACCAATTCATCCATTGGTGTAGTGCCATATAGTTTAGGCTCGTTCAGATTCCACAAGTCCTCACAAATTGTAACTGCTATTTTGACGCCTTTGTAATGAACAAGTTCAAACTGCTTGTTTGGCTCGAAATAACGATACTCATCAAAAACGTCGTATGTCGGTAAAAGTGTTTTATGTGTGGTAGATAGTATTTCACCATCCGCAATAAAAATGGCAGAATTATAGAGTGCCTTCCCTTTGTCTAAATTTGATCTTGTTGGCATTCCGACTAAAATCGCAATCCCTTTGGTATAGGTTATCAAATGATTTAGCGTCTGATAACAACGTTCGACAAAGCTCTTGTAATTGAGCATATCTTTGGGGATATAGCCACAAATACTTAATTCAGAAAATACGACAAGATCCACATCATCACTTTTGGCTTGAGTAATGTGTTCAGCCATTTTCTGAACATTCCCATCAAGGTCTCCGATAGTAAAGTTCAGTTGAGAAAGTACAATTTTCATCGTTTTGGTATCTGTTTAAAAGAAGATACCAATATTTAAACTTGCGAATTTATTTTTTCCGATTGTCGCCTTATCTGCGGAGAACATGTCTAAGAAATCATTGTCCATACGAACCCCAGCATACAATGCTGTGTTTCCAGTTAATGAATACTCTGCGCCTAAACCAATTATAAGGGGTACTCGAAGTAAGAATACTTTATCATCGAAATTATCATATTGGTAATTATCGTTGGCTTTTTTATTAACCCGTATGTCTGTTGGATCATCGAAAGGAACAGTTTTTCCTGTAATGTCAGCTTTAGCACTAGTCAGAAAAGATGGTGCTATACCAAACTGAGCCCAATATGTCCAGTACCCAAATTCTTTGGTCTTAAATTTAATCGAAATTGGTAGCTGTACATATGACATTCTGTATTCATATTGCACGTTACTGTGACTTGTAACGCCAGCTGTTGAATCTGTATAAGCCAATCTATCAGTGTGTAAAATAGTGCCAGCAATCTCTGTAAACAATAACTCTGTACTTAGAGAATAGTACTTTTGAAAATTGTAATCTCCCATCAGCCCATAACTATATCCAGAGCTCGTTCCAACCCTATCAATGTTCTTAGTTGCAGGGGCAATCCAAGACATGTTTCCAGAAAGTTTCATGCCTATGCGAAAACGCTGATCTTGAGCGTTAGCATTATAAGAAATCCCTAGTAACAATACTATTAAACTGGTGGTGGCTATTGTTTTCAACTTCATACTTTTGCAATTCTAATGTTACGACAAAAATGGTAAAAAAAACGAGAATAATCCCTTTAATCCAATCCACATTATTAATACTTTTATTGAGCATTTATGGATGCTCAGAACCGAACAAATACAAGGTTGACATAAGTGGCTCAGAAGTCGATATTAAAGTCGAGCGGTTTGAGGACGACATATTCGGCGTACGGAGTGTTGAAGATTACATTCGACTAAACGACTTGGACAGCAGTTTTATGCTTGATTACAAACGAGGCATTATGGGGACGGAAACACACGATGGTTTTGTTTCTGTAGAGGAAAGTGCCAAGGGTTTGATTGAATTTGTGACCTTCCCAGACATGGTTCATTTATACAATGCTGTCGACTCGATATACCCCAACCTTGATTTTCTTGACGACGAATTGAGCGATGCTTTCTCATATTACCATTATTACTTCCCAGAGAAGCAAATTCCAAACGTGTATACCGTTGTTACACCGTTTCGTAGCCAAGTAATTTCCAGCCAGAACGCGCTAGGCATTTGTTTGGACATGTATTTGGGAGAACAATTCACACCATACAGGAGTCCAATGATGGAGTTCCCAAGCTTTATTATCAAACGTTTTCGTAAGGATTATATGGTTCCAAACGCCATAAGAGGTTGGGTGGAAACTGAATTTCCAGATGATGCTCAAAACCATCGTTTATTGGATGAAATGATTTATCAAGGCAAGGTGTTACATGCATTGGACTTATTACTTCCGGAAACACCAGATTCTTTAAAAATTGGATACGACAAAGGGAAAATAGAGTGGTGTTACACCAACGATGCACAAATTTGGTCTAACCTAATAGACCAAGAGATATTATACAGCACCAATATGCGTCAGTTTTCTGGTGTTCTTGTTGAGGCTCCATTTGCCAAAGGTGTTAATGTACCACAAGATGCCCCCGCTAAAATAGCGGTGTGGGCAGGATGGCAAATTGTTAGAAAATATATGGACAGACATCCCGAAGTAAGTTTAGCTCAGTTATTCGAGGAAAAGGATAACGATAAAATTCTTAGAGCATCTGGTTACAAACCTTAATCCGCCTTCAAATAAGGTGCTGCTTTCTCGAGCCATAATGTATCCACAAGGTAAATATTGAGCAGATCAGTCACTTCGTTAAAACGACCATGTTGCTCCCGGTAGCTTATAATTGCTCTGCTCGTTTTATAATCGATATAAGGATGTTTTTTAAAGCTTTCTAAATTGGCTGCATTGATGTCAATTTTACGGCTTAAGCCATTTGTCAAAACGCGGCTCGACAGTTTACTATATAACTGGCTATCAATCCCATATACCTCTTTAAGTTGTTTTATGTTTTGAAATCCGCCAAGCGATTCGCGGTATTTTATGATTCTCTTCGATAGTTTGTTTCCTATACCTGGGAGTGCTTTTAGCGCAACAGAATCAACCACATTGATATCCAATACTTGTTTTACAAATAAGACCTTTTTCTTTGGCCAAGTCTTTCTCTGGACATACCGTTCGAAATTTAGAAAGGGTAGCACTATTTCTAATTCGGAAGGGGTTAACAAATTGAGACTTACAAATTCATGCTGGTTTTTCACGAACCCTACGCTTTGTTTTAACTCAAACCAATGGTTAATAAATTCATTGCTGAATCCCATTACCCTAAGATCTGAAGCCTTGGCATAATTTGGGTCAAAGTTTTGAAGCTTCCATGTTCTCGCATGGCGTTTGGTTCTAATTGTGCTATGCGCAAAGTCGGCCGTCGTGTCTGTGTTTGACTCTAGTTGATCATATATTAATTCTATCTTATAATTCTTTTGAGACATTGGCCAAAATCTATAGCCAATACTGGCAATACAGAGCAGTAATAAAACAAAAATCCCTCGTTGTTCTTGAAGTGTGAAATCAAAAAAGGTTTTCATCGACTCCAAAAAAAAGGCCTTGAATAACAATATTCAAGGCCTAATCTCTATAAGTTCTTTATTACTATCCAAGCGACAAATCCGCCACTTCGTGTTTTTGATACTCGCCGTTAGCCAGCTTCTCTTTTATCGCACTAAATGCATGAATAGTTTCGTCAACATCTGCTAATGTATGCACTGAGGTTGGAATAAGTCGTAACATTATAATGCCTTTTGGCACAACAGGATAAACAACGATTGAGCAGAAAATCATATAATTTTCGCGTAAGTCATGAATCAAGTGTAAGGCTTCCTCTACAGTACCATTCAAAATCACAGGCGTAACACATGATTTTGTGGTTCCAATATTGAATCCCTCTTTTCGCAAACCACCTTGAAGTGCCTCTACGATTTTCCAAAGATTCCCTTTTATTTCTGGTCGTGTTTTCAATAACTCCAACCGTTTTAATGCACCTAATACCAAAGGCATTGGTAGTGATTTTGCAAAGATTTGAGACCGGGTATTGTATCTCAAATAATCAATGATCTTTTTATCGCCACTTACGAAAGCACCAATACTCGCCATAGACTTAGCAAAGGTTGAGAAATACAAATCAATTTCATCTTGAACACCTTGTTCTTCCCCTGCACCTGCTCCAGTTTTACCCAAAGTTCCAAAACCGTGCGCGTCGTCAACAAATACTCTAAAGTCGTATTTTTTCTTTAATGCGACTACACCCTTCAAATCACCTTGGTTTCCAGACATTCCAAAAACGCCTTCAGTGATTAATAGAATTGCACCTCCATTTTTCTCGGCTAATCTTGTTGCTCTTCCCAATTGTTTTTCAAGACTTTCCATGTCGTTGTGTGCATACACAAAACGTTTGCCTTGGTGCAACCGAACGCCATCAATGATGCAAGCATGTGACTCAGCGTCATATACAATTACATCATGTCTATCAACTATTGCATCAATGATTGACAGCACACCTTGATAACCGAAGTTTAGAAGCATGGTGTCTTCTTTCTGAACAAAATCGCTCAATTCCGATTCCAAAAATTCATGGTTCGTTGTATTGCCTGACATCATACGCGCACCCATTGGGTAAGCCAAGCCAAACTCAGCAGCCGCATCTGCGTCTGCTTTACGTACCTCCGGATGGTTTGCTAACCCAAGGTAATTATTCAAACTCCAGGTTAATCGCTCCTTTCCGTTGAACAACATACGTGGTCCAATTTCCCCTTCGAGTTTTGGAAAAGTATAATAGCCTTTAGCTGCATCTGCGTGCAAAGCCAAAGGGCCCATATTTGACGTCAGTTTTTCAAAAAGATCCATGTATTATCAGTAAATATTTGTGCAAAAATACGAAAAAGGGGTTCAATTGTCACTCCAACAACACATAAGTTCTTGCCGATGCTTGTTACTCCGCAACATGCTGAAATACTGAGGTTTAGAATGTGGCGACGATGGCTCAAACTCAGTAATTGCAACATAATTATGTAGATGTTAATTTTAGGTGTAACAAATGGCTAGGATTGCCGTTTAATTAATTGTATTACCTGAATTTATAAAGTATCTTCGCAGACTTTTAAAAATGAGTGCACGTCTAATTCTTTTCACACTGTTATGCTTCAGTTTATCAACTGGTTGCGAATACCAGAAGGTACTAAAAAAAGGTACGCTTGAACAGAAACTAGATGTATCGCGCAAATACTACAATAAAGGTGATTATGCTCGGGCTCAAATCATGCTCGAACAACTGGTTGGAAAATTTGGCCGAGGATCAAATGCTGAGGAGGTTTACTTCCTTTACGCTTATTGCCACTTTGGTATGAATGACTACCACATGGCCGCTTATCACTTTCAAAATTTTGCCGAACGATACCCACAGAGTAAATACCATGAGCAAGCAGCTTTTATGATTGCGCGGTGTGAGTTCGAAAAAACATTGGTTGCGGAATTGGATCAAACCAATACGAAAAAAGCGATAGAGGCCATTCAATTATTCATTAATCGATATCCGAAAAGTGAATCTGTTGAAACTGGTAATAAGCTTATTGACGACTTAAGATCTAGACTGCACGAAAAAGCATTTAATACCGCAATCTTGTATTACAACATGGAATCTTACTTATCTGCCTATACGTCATTTAAGAATGCCGTTATTGATTTTCCAGACATTCCAGAAAAGGAAAAAGTAGATTTTTACATCGTAAAATCGGCTTACCGTTACGCAAAGCAAAGTGTAACGACCTTGCAGGCTGATAGATATGAAACAGCTTTGGAAGAAGCCCAAGAATATTTGACAAATTATACTGAGAACAAATACGTTAAAGAAGTGACTCAAATGCGCGAATCCAGTGAGACGCTAATTAATTCACTTCGGTCGACAACCAATTAAATTCGAGATATGAACAAACACATTGACGCACCGAATTCAACGATTTCTAGAGACACAAGAGAGTTGGACATCCCAACTGGAAACTTGTACGAATCAGTTGTTATCATTGGAAAGAGAGCAAACCAGCTTTCTGCTCAACTAAAGGAAGAGTTGAATGCCAAATTGGATGAATTTGCATCTGATACAGACAACTTGGAAGAAATATTTGAGAACAGAGAGCAGATTGAAATCTCTAAATATTATGAGTCTTTACCAAAGCCAACGCTTATGGCTACCGAAGAATTTCTGAACGGTCAGGTATATTTCAGAAAACCTGAACGGGATGCTGAATAAGAAGCATATTCTTATTGGTGTTTGTGGAGGTATTGCTGCTTACAAGGTGGCCTATATCGTTCGAAATTTAATAAAGGCTGGAGCCCTTGTCAAAGTAATTATGACAGATGCATCCAAAACCTTTATCGGCCCACTTACACTGGCTACATTATCTAAAAACCCAGTTTATAGCGATTTCTTTGACGAAGAGACCGGCACTTGGTCTAACCATGTGGAATTAGCCTCATGGGCTGATTTATTTATAATCGCTCCGGCAACTAGTAACACCATTGCCAAAATGGCCAATGGTATTTGCGACAATCTATTATTGGCCACTTATTTCTCAGCTAAATCAACTGTAATGATTGCGCCAGCTATGGATTTGGATATGGCAGATCATCCAAGTTTATCCCGCAATCTCAGTACGCTAGAACAAGATGGGGTTCAAATTATTCCCTCTTCGCATGGCGAATTAGCCAGTGGTTTAATTGGAAACGGCAGAATGGCTGATCCAGAAATTATCCACACCTCGGTAGCGCAATATTTTTCAAGCACTACTGACTTTCAAAAAAAAAAAATCTTAGTTAACGCTGGCCCTACCCACGAGCCAATCGACCCAGTTCGTTTTATTGGTAATCGTAGCTCTGGCAAAATGGGTGTGTCTATCGCTAATGAATTGGCCTCGCGTGGTGCCTGGGTGATGTTGGTACTTGGCCCAACAAATCACTCATTCCAGTTTCACTCCAATGTTTCTGTCACAAGAATTCAAACCGCCCAAGAAATGCGTGATGCTTGTGTAACACAGTTTAAGACTTGTGACGCAGCCATATTGTCTGCAGCCGTTGCAGATTTTACACCAAAAACAAAAACTGACAAAAAGATTAAAAAGACATCCAATAGTTTAGAGCTCCAACTCGTTAAAACACCAGACACGCTCGCTGAACTTGGTACATTAAAGACCAAAAAACAAGTGCTGGTTGGTTTCGCATTGGAAACAGACAACGAATTGGAAAACGCAAAAAATAAACTGACAAGAAAAGGTTTGGACATGATTGTTCTGAATTCTCTTTCTGACACCGGAGCGGGTTTTGGGCATGATACTAACAAAATCACGACTATTGACAAGACAGGCGAAATTTGTACTTTTGGTTTAAAGAGCAAAACTCAAGTGGCAAAAGACATCGTAGACAAGCTAAAAGTTCTCATTCATAACACATGATAAAAACCATTCTTTTATTTTCTACCTTATTGGCAGCCAGCTTCAATGGTATTGCACAAGATCTAAACTGCACGGTTGATGTGATTACCAGTCAGGTCCAGGTAACGAACAAACAGATTTTCGATGATTTAAAAAATGCCATTGTTCAGTTCATGAATAATAAAAAATGGATAGCCGGGACTGTTGCTCCAAATGAAAAAATAAACTGCAACATTGTATTTGAGATTACGAAGTTTGAGATTGATCAAATTCAAGCCAATGTAAACATTCAAAGCAGTCGATCTGTATATAACGCCTCCTACAACACTAAGGTGTTCAGCTACTTAGATAACGCGGTGATTTTTAAATACGCCCAGTTTCAGTCTCTCGAATTCCAAGAAAACTCATATACATCCAACTTAACCAGTTTACTAGGTTTCTATGCTAATGTAATCATTGGTCTTGATTTTGACACTTACCAATTAAATGGTGGTGATCCCTATTTCAGAAAAGCCTTAAACATCAGAGACATTGCAAATGTTGGAACTGGCCAATCGGGTGGATGGCAGTCAAATGCTGGAAACGGTAGTCGTAACAAATACTTTTTAATCGACAACATTCTCGACCCAAGATTTAAGCCTTTACGTTCTGCTTTATATCGTTACCACATTAAAGGGTTAGATGTAATGACGACAAACATGGATGCTGGTCGAGACGAAATTTACCAATGCGTGAAAGATTTAAAACTTGTTTATGACGCGTTACCAAATGCTTATTTATTGAAATTGTTTTTCAATTCTAAAACAGATGAGCTGATTCAAGTATTCAACCAAGCGTCACCCTCCGTAAAAACTAAAGTGATTGAATTACTGAGTAAAATGGATCCTTCGAATCGTAGTCAATATGAAGAAGGTATCATGAAATCTCAAAATTAGCCTCTGTCGTCACTTATTCAAGACGACAATATTCCATAAATTGTTTCAATAAATTATCTTCAACTATTGGATTTACCTTTGTAGTTCAAAAGAATTCAAATGAAAGCACTTATTATTATTGCAACTTCTTTTATCGGTTTAATCGCTTGTCAATCTGCCCAACCAAATGGTACGGATCTCGCAGCTGTGGCTCAACAAGACGTTGCCGTTCAAAATTTAAAGCAATCTGATCTTTCCGCTAAAATAGACGAACCAAATGTCGTTCTTGTTGACGTCAGAACACCAGTAGAGGTAGCCCAAGGTTACATTCAAGGTGCAACGGTTTTTATCGATTTTTATAGTGATGGGTTTCAGGATGAAGTAAAAAAATTAGACACTACAAAAACCTATGTTATGTATTGCCGAAGTGGTGGCCGAAGTGGCAAAGCCGCTCAATTTATGGTCGACAATGGTTATACTGTCGTTTATAATTTGGCAGGAGGTATTACAAATTATTCTGGAGAAGTTGTAAAATAGTGGGACTACCAACCCAAATAACATCAAGGTTATTAGGTATAGCCATCTCTATCGCTATAACAGTATTGGCCTACTTCATTGCAGACCTAGTTGGGTTTAATGCTGTTTTGATGGCACTTATAGTTGGTATTGTTATTGGTAATATCATCAAACTTCCAAATGCAAGTGCACCCGGCATAAAATTTAGCAGTGGTTTCATTCTTGAACTGGCCATTGCCTTAATGGCATTTGGTATCAACTATGGCAGTTTAGTACACTTAGGTTGGCAATCTGCCTTGTTGGTTGGATTAACCATGACTATCGTTTTAATATTCACCAAAATATTAGCTAAAAAATTACACTGCCCGGGAACGACTGGGTGGTTGATCGGATTTGGAACAGCCATTTGTGGATCGGCGGCAATTGCTGCCCTAGCACCAAAAGTAGTTAAAGATAAAACTGATATCGGCATCGCGTTAGCGGTTGTAAACCTGTATGGCTTAATCGGTATGATTGCTATTCCACTTATTACCGTTGGAATCCTATCAGACTTAGAAAACGGTATCCTGATTGGTGCATCCCTACATGCAGTAGGCAATGTTGCAGGTGCTGGTTTTGCTATGAGTGATAGCATTGGTGAAATGGCTGTAGCCATTAAGCTTGGTCGTGTTGCGCTGCTTACTCCTGCCCTACTATTGTTTGGCGCAAGTATTAAAAAAAGCAATACGGACGGACAGAAAAAGAGTGCAAAACTTCCTTGGTATCTGATCGCCTTTCTTGTAATCTCTATTACGTTTTCGATTGTCGCATTACCAAAACAATTCTTAAGCTCAGTAAAAACATCTAGCAATTTCCTATTAGCTGTTGCTATGGCTGCAATCGGATTAAAGGTTGGTTTACGATCGTTGTTAACAGCAGGTAAAAAAGCCTTTCTCTTTGGAGGAATCGTGTTTGCAATTGAGCTTGTGGTGATTATTGTGCTCCTGCAATTGCTCTTTTAGGTCGGCGCGTACACCTTAGTGCTATTCTAAAATCAATATATTTACAACTCTTACCGTGGTTTTATTGTCATGTTGTAACTTAGTTTTTTCATGATACTCAATCTAAACTTTTTGCGCATTGGATTACCCACGAGACAAAGTTTTTCCTTTATTTAAACTCTAAATGAATTTCCGAACCATTATTGTCTTAACACTTATGGCAGCTTCCTTTATCGGGAATGCACAGGTTGATAGTAGCAGCGTGTTAAAAAAGGGTTCACCTAAGTATAAAAATTATCAGGATAGAACTAGCTTGGGATGTATAATAGGATGGCATCAATGGAAATATGGATTTGGTGAAGTTGGTTTTGGGATTGCACGAAGTGAGTGGATGCGTCATGGAGTATTGTTTCATGCTGCATCAATATCATTAGAACTAAACCCACAAAATAAGGTGTATGGGTATAAACTTTCAATTTGGAAAAGTATTCCATTCGTTCCGATTAGCGTTGGAATCAATGGTGTTCATTATCGGAAATTGAATCACGTTGATTGGACAGTAAGACCAATGATCGGTGTTGGAATGGAGCACTTACACTTGACCTATTCTTATGATTTCCAATTTGGTGTACGCGATATAATTGACCGAAATACACATATGTTTTCAATTAGATATTTCATACCAATTGTTACATTAAAAACAAGTGAATGACTCTCATTGTAGCCAGAATCATAATCAGACAATCCGTTGTATATTAACCGATCAATCCAGATTATCTCCGTTTTATCAGGAAATCTAATCAGACAATAACTTTCTCATTTTATCCGAATTCCAATTCGCAGAACCCACTTTTTTGACAATGATTTCTTGATTTTCGTTAATTACGTATGTAGTCGGTAGACTGTTTCCCTCAAATTCAGGTATCGGGGCAGTTACTGCCCAATAGACTGGTAAATCCAAAGACCTGCTATCCAAAAAAGTTCGAGCTATAGTTGGATCATCTTGTGTCACAAATAGAAAGACAACGTCATCACCAAAATCATTATAAAGCGCTTGCATACTGGGCATTTCCGCAATACACGGTGGACACCATGTTGCCCAAAAATTTACAATTATCTTACCTCCTTTAAAAGAATTGAAGTTGATTTCGTTACCACTTTCGTCTTTTAGTAACCAATTGTACGTCTCTATTTTAGTCCTAGTTTGTTCACTTTTTACCGATGGACTAAAAGCGATCATCTGATGTATGAACACTTTTATTGGTTTGCCAGTTGGCGGAAACAATAGCAATCCCACCAAAACAAGTAGGAGTATGTTCGACCAATGTTTTTTGACAAATGCCATTACTTAATTAAAGTACTCTCGCATTCGATCAAAGAAACCCTTTTCAGCCTTTGATGGGTCAGGTTTGAAATTAGGAGATTCCTCCAATTTTTTCATTAACGCCTTTTCTTCCGTACTCAATTTCGCCGGTGTCCAAACATTAATTTGAATTAATTGATCGCCTCTTCCTCTACCATTTATATCCGGCACACCTTTATTCCTTAACCGCAAAATTTTGCCTGCTTGGGTTCCAGCGTCAATCTTTATTTTTACCCGACCTGATACAGTTGGCACTTCAACTTCGCCACCTATTGCAGCAGTTGGAAAACTAATATACAGGTTGTAAATAATGTTGTTTCCTTCTCGCGTAAGTTCATCATGCTCTTTCTCCTCGATAAGCACAATTAAGTCACCTGGAATTCCTCCTGGAATTTCGTTCCCCTTGCCGTTGACAGAAAGTTGCATACCGCTTTCTACACCTGCAGGTATATTTAAGGTTGTTGTAACCTCTTCCCCTTTCAATCCTTGATGATCTGCTCCTGCTGGTCGTGAGCTGATCGTTTTACCTCCGCCACCACATGCTGGGCAACTTGCAGTACTTTGCATTTGACCTAAGAATGTATTGGTGACTTGGGTGACTTGGCCTCGGCCATTACATGTTTTACAGGTATCAAACTTTACGCCTGGGGCAACTACCTTTTTGGTGTGTTTAATTTTCTTCTCTACACCGTCAGTAATTTCCTCTAATGTTAGTTTAAGCTTTATTCGAATATTACTTCCAACTGCTTGACGACTGCGACTTCGGCCTCCGCCAAAAAAGCTTTCGAATGGACTTCCACCACCGCCACCGCCGCCGTTACCACCAAAAACATCTCCAAACTGACTAAATATATCGTCCATTGACATACCGCCACCAAAGCCGCCACCTCCACCGGAAGCACCACCAACACCTTGATGTCCAAAGCGATCATAACGCGCACGCTTATCTGCGTTACTTAGTATTTCATACGCCTCAGCCGCCTCTTTGAATTTCTCCTCAGCTTCTTTATTATCTGGGTTTTTATCCGGGTGAAACTGGATTGCCATCTTCCGATATGCCTTTTTTAATTCGGCATCGGTAGCTGTTTTCGCAACACCTAATATTTCGTAAAAATCTCGTTTTGCCATGGTCCTATTCTCCTACAACTACTTTAGCATATCGCAGTACCTTCTCATTCAGCATATAGCCTTTTTCAACCACATCAACTACTTTACCCTTCAGATCGTCAGTTGGAGCTGGAATCTTTGTGATCGCTTCGTGCAATTCAGGATCAAAATCTTCGCCTTTGGTTTCAAAGGGCTCTAATCCTTGCTTCTTAAGTGTTCCGATAAATTTTTGTTGTACCAATTTCACACCCTCAGCAAATGCTTTAACATCCTCGGTTTTATCCATGGCGTCAAGGGTTCTGTCAAAATCGTCAACAACCGCCAAAAGGTCTGAAAGAATATCCTTTCCTGCCGATTTTATTAAATCCGCTCGTTCCTTCTGCGTTCTTCTTCTATAATTATCAAACTCAGAGTATAGTCTTAGATACTTGTCATTCAATTCCGCAGCCTTTTCCGGCCAGTTGACTGATTCACTTGACGTTCCTTTCGTTTCAGTTGTTTGACCATCTACTTGATCCACAACTTCTTCTACATTTATTTTTTCTTCTTTCTTTTTCTTAGCCATTCAAAAATGATTAATCAGTCTGGAGACAACAATAAGTTTGCCAACTACATTGAACTGCCAGACTCCATCCACCGCGCAGGTTTAGTGTCAATTTGGCATTAAAAAAACTGCTTTACACTTGCCAAAACTAAAATGATTGTCAGTAGGGCGGGCTTGTCGTAACTTTACCTCATCAATATTGAAGTGTTATGGCCATCCATAAATCTGTATTCGACTCTTTTCCAGTGCTCAAAACCAAACGATTAACATTGCGAAAAATCACTATGCTCGATGCTGAGTCAATTCTTCAAATGCGTGCGAATCAACGTGTTAGCCAATTCATTGCACGTGAGGTTATGTCTGACCTCGAGGATGCGAAATCACTAGTGTCTAAAACTGAACAGGCGTTTACCAGCAAAAATGGCATTGGATGGGCCGGTGAATTAAAAGGTGACAAATCACTCATTGGTTCATGTGGTTTTAATAGGATTGATTATGACAACCTTAGAGCTGAAATTGGCGGTGAGTTATCCATCGATTTCTGGGGGAAACATATCGCAGTTGAAGCTGTGCAAGCTATCGTTGCGTTTGGGTTTTCGGAGATGAATTTACACGCTATTGAGGCATTTCTATCTCCTGATAATCGTAGCGCCATTTACCTGCTTGAAGCATTAGGTTTTAAAAAAGAAGCCCATTTCAGAGATCGCATTTTTTTTCAAGAAAAGTTCTCTGATGCGGCAGTGTATACCTTATTGAAACCAGCGTTTCTACTTATGCACAAAAATCCCAATAGATTTTAAAAAGAGGTTGGGTGGTTGGGGCGCTTCGCTTTTAGCGTATTGGCGTGTTAGGTTAGTTGGTCATTCAGGGTGTCAGGCGCTAGAAGGATGCGAAGAATCTGTCGATTCAGGTACAATTATTATAAAGATAGTAGTGGAAGCAAATTTTAATCAAGTCACGTTTGCTTTCTTTTAGATCAGAGTTTAAGCCTATTGTTTAATCTGGGCATTTATCAATTTTTTCAAGGCTGCTCCATATACTTCACGGCCAATTTCATGACCATTAGTATCTAATAAGACGTTGTTTGGCAGATAATAAATCTCCGACTGTTTAATAAATGTACTGTTCCATTTAGCCGTATCCATTAAATGATTCGACCATTGTAATTTGTCATTTCGAATGGCTTTCCGCCAAGTCATTGAATCCGTATCGAGCGACACGCTTATCACTTCAAAACCGTCGTCCTTAAACTCCTTATAAATGGTGTTTAGTGCTCCGTTTTGTACCCGACAAGGCAAGCACCAACTTGCCCAAAACTCAACCAATACTATTTTCCCTTTTAACTGGTTATTTACAGTTGAATCTGATATGTTGTAGAATGAAATAAACCCCTGATAATCAAAAGCTTTATGCTTACTTGAACCAGTAAAACTTGTTAGACCTATGCATAGAACTATGATAGGTATGAATCGCATTAAGCCACACGTTCAATTGAAGCACCTATTGCATTTAATCGGCCTTCAATGTTTTGATACCCTCTGTCGATTTGCTCTATGTTGTGAATAGTGCTTACACCATCCGCACTCATAGCTGCAATAAGTAACGACACACCTGCTCGGATGTCAGGAGAGGTCATCTGTATGCCTTTTAGGTTTAATCGTCTGTTCAGACCCATAACCGTAGCTCTATGTGGATCGCAAAGAATGATTTGAGCGCCCATATCGATCAAACTGTCAACAAAGAACAATCTGCTTTCGAACATTTTTTGATGGATGAGGACGTTGCCATTGGCTTGCGTACACATAACCAGAATTACACTCAATAGATCCGGTGTTAAACCAGGCCATGGTGCATCTGCTATATTCATCATAGAACCATCAATAAAACTTTCAATGGTGTAGGTTTCGTTATCAAAAACATGGATGTCGTCTCCAACAATTTCGAAATTCACACCCAACCGTTGGAAGGTTTCAGGGATGATGCCAAGTTCTTTAACATTTACATCCTTAATGGTAATATCAGAATTGGTGATTGTCGCTAATGCAATAAAACTCCCAATCTCAATCATATCAGGTAGCAAACGATGTCTGCATCCACCCAATGATTTTACACCCTCAATGGTTAACAAATTGGAACCAACGCCAGTAATTTTGGCACCCATGGAATTCAACATTTTACACAACTGCTGCACGTAAGGTTCACAGGCGGCATTGTATATAGTCGTCGTCCCTTCAGCCATAGTAGCACCCATCACAATATTGGCTGTACCAGTAACTGATGCCTCATGCAACAACATGTCAGCACCGATTAGTTTGTCAGCTTTTATTTGATAGAAATTTTCATCTCTAAGAAACTCAAACTCCGCACCTAGGTTTTCGAAGCCAATAAAATGTGTATCAAGTCTTCGTCTACCAATTTTGTCACCACCCGGACTTGGGATATACCCTTTGCCGAATCGTGTCAATAATGGTCCGATAATCATTACAGATCCTCGAATACTCTTTGCTTTATTTCTAAAATCAACAGAATCTAGATAATCAAGATCAATTTCATCCGACTGAAAGGAGAAATCGTGATCA
>JBLHOC010000046.1:0-19947 GCA_047620825.1 Bacteroidia bacterium
GTAAAGAATGGATGTTGTGAAATACGATTGGAAACTGGACAGTGTTGTAGAAACTCTAACATTTCGACAGGTGCTGCCAATCAGAATTTTTATACGTATGCTACTATTGACCTATGTAAAGCACCGTGTAACTCTTCTCCATCATTAACAACGGAACCTATTGCTTACTTATGTTGTAATCAACCTTTTTACTATAACAACGGTGCGTCAGATACGTCTAACTTTGACTCATTGTCTTATTCTTTTGCTAATCCTTTAAGAGGTTTTGGCAACAAAATTAGTTATAGCGGTAACTACACATACAAAAACCCTTTTGATGCTTACTTTCCTGGATCATTAAAGCCTCCTTACTCTAACCCAAATGCAAATCCACCAATTGGGATCTATTTGGATGAAGAGACTGGAGATTTAATTTTTACTCCAGTAAAATGTGATGAGATAACAGTTGCTGTATTGGAAGTGAAAGAATGGCGAAAAAATGCCACAACTGGAAAATACGAGGTCATTGGGGTCACAAGGCGGGATATGCAGTTTATAACCAAGCAGTGTCCAGGGAATAATCCGCCTAAAATTAAGGGTAAGTTCTCTTCCACGGTTTGTGAAGGAACACAAATATGTTATACGATAACTACAGAGGATAAGATTAAGGTCCCACCACCACCTTTGCCCAAGCCAGATCCAGATACAGTTACGATTAAGTGGAATAGGGGTATTCCTGGAGCCACATTTACAGTTGTAAATGCAAAAGCACTGAACCAATCAGCTAGGTTTTGCTGGACACCACCTTTGGGATCTGCGAGTGATTTGCCTTATACTTACACGGTTACAGCTCGTGATGATGCATGTCCTTTGAATGCCGTTACAGTAAGAGCATTCCAAGTAAAGGTTAATCCTATTGCTGAGGCTGATAGAGTAATTACAAAATTAGATTGTGGTCGGTATGCTATTGAAAGTAAACCGTTCCCCAACTTTAAGAATCCCGCCAAGTATTCTTGGCAGCTTAAAGACTCCAATGGTGTAATAATTTTTGATCGGAAAACTGGATATTTAGAAAGTACCGGATCATTTATCAGTTCAAAACAAAAAGACACCATTCTGTTCAGAAAGGGTGGTACATACATCATTCAGCACACAATTAACAACAGTCCAAAGTGTCCGAATGATTATTATGATACTATTGTTGTTCCTCCATTATTAGAAGTTGATTTGGCCTTTGGTCCTGATACTTTCGTTTGTGCTGGAACTACTTTAAGACTTGAGCCTAGTATCGCTAACGGGTCATTGCCAGTGTCTTACAGATGGGGGAATGGTGATACTACATCATACTTAGATATTAACATACCTAACCGAACTTCTGACACTTCCTTCTTCGTAGAAATTACAGATCAAAACAATTGTACCGCATGGGATAGTACAACCGTTTTCTTGAAGGAGAATCCACTTGTAAAAATTGGTCCTGATCGAAGAATATGTACATACAATACCATTAGCTTATATCCAAATGATAGTTTAGCATATTGGGATGATCCTAGAGATACTTCTGAAATCAGACTTCGACAGGGAGATACCTTATATAAAGAATGGTTCCTTGACGGGACACTTATCAGTCAAGATACAGCATTATTAAATATCAATGTCGGCGGACAATATATTATTAAGGTGATTGATAGTATTGGTTGTTTCGCAACGGATACCATGATTTTAGCAGTAAATGACACTGTTACTGCGAATGCTGGTATAGATAGAACATTCTGCTGGAATGATTTTATGGAGTTGATTGGAACCGAATTAGATACTGCTGGCAATTGGAAGACCGGAACTTTTAGATGGTGGGACTATACGTCCAGTCCAAAGGCGAATATGGGGACCAGTGATACACTAGCTTATAACATTCAAACCAGTACTGATTTTCAATTAGAATTATTTATAACAGAAGATACAACAACGTGTTATGATGCTGATACAGTAATCATTACTGTAAATCCATTGCCGATAGTCCCAATGCCAAGTGACATGGAAGTATGTCATGATGCAGGAAAGATTAACTTGAGATTATCAGAAGATGCAAGTGCATTAGGTGGTGTATGGTTCTGCCCTGCGCATCCATCGGTTATCGAAAAAGGTTCCGATTTTATAACTGATTCAGCTGGGCACCCAACTGCTTCTGTTCGAAATCAAGTGTATTATACTTTTGTAGATCCGTCAACAGGTTGTGTGAAAACAGACTCTTTTGAAATCAAAGTGAACCCACTTCCAACTGTTGAATTACGAGATGGATATTTCTGTCAAGATAAAGAGACTGTAAATCTGAAAGATGATAGGATTATTGTATTACCAGGTGGCGGTACATTAGCACTTGGTCGTCAAGCATGGAAATGTGTTGATTGTGGAAGCTACAAAGAGTCCGACATCATTGAAGATTTAGGTTCAGGTTTGCCTGGAGCTACCCAAAACTTTGTCTTACACATAGATGAGAATGCTGTTCCATTGGGAAGCTTAACATCAGACTCTATAAAGATTGAATTTGTGTTTAGAAATGTATTTGGTTGTTACAACCGAGACACTGCTACAATTGCAATAACTAAGGTGCCTAAAATTACCTTCGACTTTTTCCCAGATTTATGTTGGGATGAGGGTATCGTTGAATTGAAGTCCTTGAGTAAGGTTTTACCACCTGATGGAATTTGGAAAGCGGTAGACTCTACAGGTTTTGCTTCGGCAGCTGGGTTTAACGCTGCACTTAAAGGTGATACACTGAATGGTGATACTTTAAATACCACAGCAACACCTCAACCACCAACAGGAAGTAGCTTCACATATTTAATGCGTTATTTCCATGATCGATCTGGTTGTCCAACTTCTAGAGATACAACTTTAGTTATCAGAGGATTACCTATTCCTAAAATTGTTACAGAACCGTTGTCTGAACCGTATAAAACATTTACACCATATAAGTTCTGTGAAACATATAAGGACATTCCAATGGAAGTGAATCTTGCCGGTGGTACGTGGTCTTCAAATGAATCTGGAGCAATATCTGGTTCGAACTTTGTACCTTCTGCAGTATCTAATTACAATACTCCTTTCGACATATTTTATGACTTTACAGATATATATGGTTGTGCAGGTAGAGACTCTGTGCAGGTTGTGATTCATCAGCAACATACGATAACATTACCTGCTGATGTTGCCATGTGTAGAACAGATAATATGTCTTTAGATGTTAAGGCGGAGTATACAAATTCGACAGAGGTGTTATGGATACCTTTATCAGGAGGTTTGGTTGCTGATGCAAGTGCCGACGAAACAACTTTTACGTTTGCTACCTCACCCGACTCTGTGTTTACACACTTACTGTATGCTCAAACATTGGAAAATACAGCTAATGTTTGCCCATTTATTGGGGCTACAATGCAAGTCACAGTTCACCCAAAACCGGTAGCTGAGATTACTGCAGATACCTTAAACGGCTGTAACCCGGTTGACGTTCAATTTACAACGACCATGTTAAACAGTATTGATCCTAATACCAGTGTATATGCATGGACATATGCTGATGGTGGATCTGATAATGTTCAAAATCCATCTTACCAGTTTACGCAAGATGGAGGCAACAGCGTTGAGTTATTACTGACTTCTGCTTTTGGATGTGATACAACATTGACTTTAAATGTTGAAGTTTATCCAATTCCAGTGGCCTTGTTTGTACCTAACCCAAATAACAGTCAGACGGCAGCTTTACCTAAGTTCCAGTTCAATAATCAATCTACAGTAACTTCAGAGTTAAATAGTACGATTACAGAGAATATCTGGGATTTTGGAATCCTGTCAGAAATTGATGATACTTCAACTGAAGTGAGTCCATTGTATTTCTATCCATCGGATACAGGTACATACGACGTAACATTAACAGTACGTACTCAGTATGGTTGTGAATCTTCGTTCAGCTACCCAGTAATCATTGGGCCAGACATCCTAGTATTTATACCTAACGCTTTCTCACCAGATGGTGGCGGGCCAGAGGCTAACGACGGATTTAGAGCTGTTGTGAATGATGCTGCTAAAGAATATCACTTGATTATTTTCAACCGTTGGGGTGAGGTGATTTGGGAAACCAAAGATAGACTTGCTGAATGGGATGGAAAATATGGTCGAAATGCTGGATGGGATGGAGACGACAAAACAAGTGCTTACGACAATAGAGAACCTGTACCTCAAGATGTATTCGCTTATTATCTACGGATTGTAAGCTGGAACAACGAAGAGTTTAAATACACAGGTACCGTAACACTTATCCGATAAAATAATCATTAAAAACATACAAGAAAGCAGTGCTAAACCCACTGCTTTCTTTTTATAATTAAATTGTATCTTAGTCGTGCGCTTTACCCGTGAAAAAAACAGTCCTCATATTGTTGTGTTTAGTAGCTTTTCAGCTGCAAAGCTATGCATCGCATTTGCTAGGGGCAGAAATTACCTACACACATGTAAAAGACTTCAAATACAAAGTATACATAACTGTATATAGAGATTGCAACGAATGTAAAATCGCCGGAGGTGGTGGAGGTTCGAATACTAAAGATTGTAGTGAGGTTCTTCTGTATTTAAACACTTCTGACATCAATAGTTGCACATCAAAATTTCTTAAACAATTTTCTTTGATGCGAGAAAGCATCGATGAGATATTGCCGCTTTGTCCAACTGCAGTTTCTAAATGCCAGAGCGATACAGGCTTAAGCTATGGTGTTGAAGCGCACACATTCACAACTGTTATTGATTTTGAAAACTACAAATCTTATCAAAGTTGCGGCTTTGATATGTACGTTCAATTGGCCCTTAGAGCCGACGATATTGACAATTTAGACCAATCATCTCAGGGTGAAACATTGTACAATTACAGTTATATCAACCCATTTAAAACACACTCATCGCCAAAATTTACGGCTAATCCCGAAATACTATTAACGGTAAACCAAGCTTCAAGAAGCTTCATTACCAGTGATGACACAGATGATTCAATTGCTATACATTTTGCTCAACCATTGAGAGGAGCAAATAATGAAATTAAATACCAATCTGGTTATTTCGTGAACAGACCATTATCTGTTTGGTGTAACGGAGATAATGTTTACTGTGAAGCAAATCCGCTTGCCAATCCACCGGTTGGTGTTACACTGGATCCACACAATGGATACTTGGCATTTACGCCAGTAAAAAATAATGAAAAGGCGACATTGGTCTTTGAAGTAGAGCAATGGAGGCGAACATCTAAAGGGCCGGTGCTTCTTAGTAAAGTAAGGCGAGATATTCTCGTAGAAGTCACATCGTATGGGCAGCATAATAACCCACCACAATTGCGCGGTACTTCTATTGATAAAAAATCTAACGAACTGAATCTATGTGTTGGTGAAAATGTTTGTTTTGAAATTGAAGCAAAGGATGCGCCCTTTCTGTTTCCAGACGGTTCATACCAGGCTTCAAATGCAGTAACTTACAGTTGGATATCTCAATTGAGCGGTGCCCAAATCAAACAGGTCCTCAAAAGTACAGCACCTTATAATAAACTGCAAGTTTGTTGGACACCACAGGCAAAAGATGCTGGTAAAACATTTGAGCTAGACGTTACAGTGAGTGACGATAATTGTCCCTTACAAGCAACCACGTCGGTACAATATGTTATTCAAGTTCATGATAAACCTGAGAATCGGATAAAAATTACAGACCTATGGTGCGGTAGCATAAAACTGGAAGCTGATAGTTTAAATCAAGGGAACCAAGCGCCTATTTCATGGGAATTAAACAATAAACAAGGTCAGACCATATTTACCTCAAATAAAAAAATTGATACACTAGAATTTTCAAAGAACTTTAATGGCAACTTAAATGTTACAATCACCTCTGATAAAGGTTGTGAGACCAAAGTTGAACTTCCTATAGAACGAGAAACAGCTGACCTGCAAGAAACCTTTGGTTCCATTACAGGTAAACGAGCATATTGTATTGGGGATTCTGTAAAACTATTTGCCAAATCAAGTAATAACGTTCTACTTAGAAATGTGATTTGGAGATTAAATGATGACACCATTTCGAACCAAAGTCAGGTTACCTATTCGGCAGTATTTAGCGATGTAAAGGACAGGATTGATGTTACATACGTAGGTACGCGTGGCGGACTTAAATGTATTGATAGGAAAACTGAATACATCACTGTTGAGCAACACCAAGATGTTGATTTTGCATTTATTGCACCAACATGTGAAGGGGCTGGGACTGTTGATATCGCACAAACAGCATCTGTACCTAATGGTGTATGGAAAGGAGTCAATCACAATTTAATTGAGAACAATGGCATAAAAATTAATCAACTTGGAGACATTAATGTTTCAGTTGAAATCTGCCAAGAATATACAACGACATCTATAACCTCTGGGTGTAAGAGTAGAGATACCTTCTGCATGTGGGTTGTGCCGAATCCTAATTTTAAGCTCGCTAAAACTACGGTTTGCGGAGCAACAGGATATTTTAACTTGACAAATATGGACCACAACTTATTCTCGTTTGGTCAGTATGATATTGATTGGACAGTGGACGGAATTCCTCCAGGTCCGAATCCTCTGGATAATCCGCATGTAATAGAACTGGCGGGGTTAAGCTTTGGCGATCATCAAGTGAATGGTGCGTTTAGAAATGAGTTTGGTTGTACAACAATTGATACTGGAGTTTTATCACTTCTTGAAGATATAGATCTATCTGTTTATTCAAACCAACAAGGGTGTCAAGGCGATGTTACAAATCTGGATGAGATATTTGGTATTGATTTAGGCGGTGGTTTATGGAGCAGTTCAGATCATGGGCCCAGTGTTATTAACAATACGATATCACCTTCGGCTTGTGGCAACATTGACTTACAGTTTACGTATGATCAATTTGGATGTTATGCAAGTCGTGCGTTTGAAATCGACATTGTGTGTAGACCTCAGATAAATTTCAATATACACGATACAATTTGCGCCTTAAACAGTGCCTATGGACTTATCGCAGTACCCGATATAGGGAAATTTGTTGGAGATGACATTACTGATAATTTTCTTAGTCTGGGTCAAACAGAGAAAACGCATAGTTTTGAATATCAAGTAGTAAAATCAGTTTGTATATTTAAATATCCGCTTCAAACGACAGTCGTGGCTGCACCTAACCTTGTTGTAGGTTCAGGTGTTATGGCTTCCATTTGCGAAGGGCAATCTATTGATTTTAAGGACATCAATGTAATTAATGGTATGCTGATAATTACATCAACTGATGGCGCAACTGAATTATCTGGGGTTGGAAATTCGTACAAGTATATTCCAAGCGAAACTGAGGTAGGTCAACGCAAAACTGAATTAACTTTCAATTTGATTGGCCATGGATATTGTCCTACTCCTGATGAGAGATACAAAATTCGGATTAACCCTAAGGCGAAAATACACTTACTGGATAGTCATTTTGTAGGATGTACATCGTTTGCCTTTAAGCCACGTTCTTTTTATGATTCAGAGGTGGTAGATTGGAGTAAGACCCAAACAGAGTGGGATTTCGGCGATGTTCAAAAAGTGAGCTCAAAAATACAGCCATCCTATAATTACAAGCAAGCAGGTACTTATTCAGTTTCATTACATACAGTATCACCTGAAGGTTGTGTTTACAACAAGACTTGGTTGAATGCCGTTAATGTGAACAGCTCACCTCGTGCATCATTTGTGCCATCACCAACCGGACAAGTATCTATTCGTCGGTCTACCGTAGATTTTATAAATTCAAGTACGTCGGATGATAGTGTTGTTTATGCTTGGGTTTTTGGTACAGGTAACGCGTCAGATGTATCCACAGATAAGTCTCCTAGTTTTACATTTTCTCAAGATACCGGAACATATCCAGTTACTTTAACTTTAACGACTACTAAAGGCTGTGACGACGTGTATGTTCAGAATATTAATGTTGGACCAGATATCCGAATATTTGTACCAACAGCGTTCTCTCCCAACAACAAGGGCTCTGAAATTACAGAAGAGTTTAAGGTTGTAGGCGTAAGTATTTTGTCTTTCCATATGGAGATATTTAATCGATGGGGACAGCAGGTTTACGAATCTGACAATATTGAAGAAGAGTGGGATGGCAGGTCAGGTGGTCGTTTCTGTGAAAACGGCATCTATGGTTATCTAATCAAAGCGACCAGTTTGTCTGGAGAACATTATGAATTTATAGGCACTATCAATATAGTTCGCTAAGAGTCCAATCAAACCCAATACGTTTTTAAGTGTTATTTAATGTGAAAAAATCACCATAATCACCTCGTGTAAAATCCTGACAAGGCTTATTTTTGAACTATGCAGTTGCACGACGTTGAGGAGGAAAAAAAAGAGATACTAAATCGGTATCGTGGGCTGTTGCGTGTTTCTAAAAGCACACGAGAAGAAGGAGACGGTAAAATAATACGAAAGGCCTTTGATTTGGCACTTAAAGCGCATAAGGAAATGCGCCGTAAATCCGGAGAACCATATATCTACCATCCCATTGCCGTTGCAAGAATTGCTGCAGAAGAAGTAGGCTTAGGCACAACATCTATTGTGAGTGCGCTACTTCACGATGTAGTAGAAGACACTGACATATCCTTAGAATATATCGAGGCTGAATTTGGCAAAAAGGTTTCTAATATCATTGATGGCTTAACCAAAATGAGTGGCTATTTTGGCCAATCTAATTCTCCTCAGGCTGAAAACTTTAGACGTATGTTACTCACCTTGAGTGACGACGTGCGCGTTATTCTGATTAAACTATGTGATCGCTTACATAACATGCGAACACTTGAACACATGTCTGTGAAAGGCCAGTTAAAGATCGCGTCGGAAACGAAGTATCTATATGCGCCTTTGGCACACAGGTTAGGCTTGTACCCCATCAAAACTGAGCTAGAGGATTTGGCGTTGAAATATACAGAGCCAGAAGTATATGGAAATATTAAAGATAAGTTAAAGGCGACTAAGGAACAGCGAAATAAGTTTATCAGGAAGTTTATTAAACCTATCAAACAATCCCTAGATGAGTTGGGATTGGAGATTGAAATTAAGGGTCGATCAAAATCCATATATTCTATTCTGCAAAAAATGCAAAAGCAGAAAGTGGAATTTGAACAAGTCTATGACCTGTTTGCTGTTAGAATAATTGTTAAATCCACCTCCGAAAGAGAGAAACTGGATTGCTGGAATATTTATTCCATCGTGACCAGTATCTATCGACCAAATCCAGACAGATTAAGAGATTGGATTTCGACGCCGCGTAGCAATGGCTACGAGTCCCTACATACGACTGTTATGGGTCAATTGGGTAAGTGGGTCGAAGTTCAGATTCGTACAGTTAGAATGGATGAAATAGCGGAAATGGGTTATGCTGCTCACTGGCGTTATAAAGAGGGCCAAGTTGGAGACTCTGGACTTGACGATTGGTTAGGAAGAATTAGAGAGATACTCGAAAATCCACAATCCAATGCGATAGATTTCTTAGACGACTTCAAGCTGAATTTATTTAGTGAAGAGATTTTTGTGTTTACACCCAAGGGAGATATTAAAAAACTACCTACGGCTGCAACAGCATTAGATTTTGCATTTGAAATACACACAGAAGTGGGGTCGAAGTGTATTGGTGCAAAAGTGAATGGGCGATTAGTGCCTTTAAGCCACGAGCTTGCCAGAGGTGATCAAATAGAAATCATTACGTCAAGTAAGCAAAAACCGACGAAAGGTTGGCTTGATTTTGTTGTTACCGGGAAAGCCCGTACCAAAATTAAACAGGTATTAAAAGAAGAGAAACGACTCAAGGCTGCAGATGGGAAAGAGACGTTAGCGAGAAAATTCCGTTCTTGGAAAGTACCGTTAAACACTGAAAACATGCGCATATTATGTTTGCATTTTGGTGTAATGAGTGAACAAGACTTTTACGTACTGGTGGCTGATGATAAAATGCCTAAGTCTACAAGGTCGTATAAAGAAATTATCAGCAATCATAAAGAACGAAAAGAACCGCTTAAGAAATCCAACGAACGACCTCCAGATTCTAACAAAAAAGTAGGTGATCTCATTATTGGTGAGGATGAAGGATTAGAATTTGACTATTCGTTTGCAAAATGTTGTTCTCCAATTCCAGGAGATGATGTAATGGGTTTCATTACAGTGGGTGATGGAATTAAGATCCATCGAACCAACTGTAAAAATGCGGAACGTTTGATGTCGAATTACGGGTATCGAATCATAAAAGCCAGATGGGCCGGTTTCCCACTCATTGATCATTCATTCTTGGCTGGATTAGAAATCATTGGTGTTGATAGCGTAGGTTTAGTGAGTAAAGTGACGGATATAATATCCAAAGAATTAAAGGTAAACATGGAGGCGGTGTCTTTTAAAGCGACTGCCGGAACCTTTATTGGAAACTTAGTCATCGAGATTGACAGTACCCATCATTTGGAAGGTTTAATTAGGAAAATTAAGTCTATCGACGACCATATCGAGGTTATACGAACGGATTTGTCTTAATCCATCGGTATTGAGTTAATTCATGGATAACGTGTGCATTAAATTAAGTTTATAAACGCTTGTTTTCACTAACTTTGCTCTTTAGTTTTCAGATGAGTAATCAGTTAAAGAACATCCGAACAGAAGTAAAGGACATTTTTACGAAGTACCTAGAAGATAAAGGACAACGTAAGACGCCGGAACGTTATGCGATTTTGGATGAAATTTACTCTAAAAAGCATCATTTCGATGTGGATACACTCTATATACAGATGAAAAACCGCAACTACCAAGTAAGTAGGGCAACAGTGTATAACACACTGGATTTGCTACTTGAGTGTAACTTAGTAGTAAAACATCAATTCGGTCAAAACATGGCTCAGTTTGAACAAGCTTTTGGGTTCAGACAACACGATCACATGATTTGTACTGTTTGCGGTAAGGTATCTGAGTTTTGTGATCCACGGATTCAGCAGACCTCATCTACTATGGGAGACTTACTCAATTTTGAAGTCACTCAACATTCACTCAACCTATACGGCAAACCACGTTTGGATGCCAATGGCTTGTGTTTGAATTGTGATAATCAAGTATCTTTTGAATAAATAGGACAACGTTTATGTCGAATACACCAGGATTTGTTGATGTAGTATTGGGTTTACAATGGGGAGACGAAGGCAAAGGTAAAATTGCCGATTTTCTTACACCCACATACGATGTTGTTGCGCGTTTTCAAGGAGGACCAAATGCAGGTCACAGCCTTGAAATGAACGGCAAAAAACATGTATTAAACACTATACCTAGTGGCATTTTCCATGAGAAATGTATCAATTTAATTGGTAACGGAGTTGTGATTGATCCAGTTCTATTGATGGCGGAAATAAGAAGAACGGAAGAAGCTGGTGCCACCGTAATGGCAAATTTATACATCAGTCGAAAAGCGAACATCATTTTACCAACTCACAAATTGTTAGATGCTGCTTCTGAAATCAATAAAGGAGATAAAAAAATTGGATCTACGTTAAGAGGTATTGGTCCTACATATAGAGATAAGTACGGCAGAAACGGGTTAAGAGCGGGAGATATGTTTGCTCCAGACTTTAAAGAAAAGTATGCTCAAACAATCAAACGTCACATCGCTTTGATGGAGCACTTTGATTATTCCGATTTTAATTTACCTGAATTAGAGAGTGAGTTTTTTAAATCGGTCGAAGCACTTAAGAAATACAAGTTTGTTGATAGCGAATATTTTATCAATGATTTGCTGAAGCAAGGTAAGAAGGTACTTGCTGAAGGCGCTCAAGGGTCTATGTTAGACGTTGATTTTGGATCTTATCCCTATGTGACATCTTCCAATACTATTTCAGGTGGTATGACGGTTGGATTAGGCGTTGCCCCAACGCATGTGCGATCCGTAAAAGGAATTTTCAAGGCGTATTGTACACGTGTAGGAAGTGGTCCATTCCCATCGGAACTGGATGATGAAACAGGTGAGAACTTACGTAAAAAAGGACGTGAATTTGGCGCTACAACTGGACGACCTAGACGAACGGGTTGGTTGGATTTAGTAGCACTCAAATATGCGATTATGCTAAGCGGCGTTGATGAGTTAATCATGATGAAAGCCGATGTGCTGAGTGGTTTTGATCAAGTAATGGTTGGTACTGGCTATATCGGTAAAAATGGTGAACAAGTGGATACCATCCCTTTTGATTTCGTAACTGCAGAGTTTCAAGCAACATATACAGAACACGCTGGATGGCACGATGACTTGACTGTCGTTCGTGCAGAATCTGAATTTCCTGAAACTTTTTCAGCGTATATCAAGTGGTTAGAAGAACAAGTTGGCGTACCAATAAAGGTTGTATCACTTGGACCTGATCGTGTACAAACAGTTGTACGTTAATCTTTAGATAATCCTAAAAATAAGCCAGGTAATGAGCTTATTACCACGATAGTACTGAAGACGAGTGCGATCCAAACCCCAGTCTCTCCTGCTAATCCGAATGCTGGAAATAAAGTGGCAAACACAACTTCTCGTGCACCTAAACCTCCCATAAAAACAGGTACAGCTGTTGCGATAGAGGACAACAGAAAAACGAACATCGTAACAAATACTACGTTTTCAAGCACCGTTTCCATAGAAAAGTAAATACATAATATGGCGGCAAGTTGTAAAACTTGGATGCCAACGGAATACAGCAACCCTTTCCAATAGATAGGAGTGAAGTGCTTAAACCATTTTTTTGCAACACTGTAACCCAATACAATTACAATCACCACAACAGGAATTACCCAAGTAGAATTCCACCAAGTATATTCTTTTAGCGCGGGTATGATTGGTGTGAATACGGCTAAAAGTATTATGATAGCAGCCAAGCCAAGTAGCCGATCGGCCAACAGAGGTAAAAAGTATCTTTTAGCTTTTATGGATGACCTTTTAGCGTAGGCAATCATTTTATAGGCATCACCACCGATACCTCCTGGTAGAAATAAATTGTAAGCCATGCCCTGGAAATATAGCTTAAGGTTCCATCGGACTGGAACATCATCCTGAATGGCTGACATTATATACCTCAACCGTAGAGAAGATAAACATTGACTCAGCACATAGCAAATAAAAGCTAAGCTTATAAAAATAAGATTACTTTGCTTTAGGGCTTCTTTAATCTGAATAACATCAACCGAATGAAATGCATACCAAAACCCAATAATACTGAGGGATACTTTGATAAGTACCCAGGCATATTTTTTAAGTTTACGGGATGAATTCACGTGTTTAATAGTTGTGAATAGTTCTTACCGAATACGTTTTTTTATTTTGAGATTCGTAGTAGGTACGCATCAATAATTCAAGCACAATCCCCGTCGTAATGAGTTGAATGCCACCAAGTAACATTAAAATTCCCAGCAGTAACATCGGCTTTCCCCATATGTCGAACCCACGAAATTTTTGTATTAGAAAATAGATGTTTATGAGTCCACCTATACCAAAAGTGATTGTACCCAATGTACCAAAAAGGTGCATAGGTTTTTGTAGATATTTTCTAAAAAATACCATCAACATCAAATCACTAATAACCTTAAAAGTACGGTTCAAATTGTACTTTGATTTGCCAAATTCCCTGGCATGATGTTTCACAGGAACTTGATGGATCCGTGCGCCTTGAATTGCAGCCAACACAGGAATGAATCGGTGTAACTCTCCATACAGACTTAAATTTTTAGCAATTTGACGCTTAAAAATTTTAAGTGTACACCCATAATCCTTGATCTGAACCTGGGTCAAGTTTCTGATGATGTAGTTGGCTATTTTGCTCGGTACTTTTCGGATCAGCATACCATCTTGTCTGTGCACACGTTCGCCTGCAACTAAATCCCATTTACTGGACTTAATAAGCTCAAGTAGCATTGGAATATCAGATGGGTCATTCTGTAAATCAGCGTCCATGGTAACGACATAGTCGCCTTCAGCTTGATCAATACCAGCCTGTAAAGCCGTGCTTTGACCATAGTTTTTCATGAATTCTACCACACGCGTATAGTTGTTGGCGAATTTCTGAACCTGTTCAACAGTGTTATCCATTGAACCATCATCAACCAAAATCAGTTCATAGGATAAACCTTCTAATGCTTCGTAACACCTGGTTAAAAGCGGTTTAATGCTTTCTTCCTCATTCATCATAGCAACAACAACGGATATCTCGGGCATTACTTTTTCTTTTTAGGTATTTCAGGAAATCGATGTTTAAACTTTACAAGGCTAAACGGTTTTCCTTCAAATCGTCTGACAAAGGTATAATAGGTCTCGACATTTGACGTGTCTTTAATTACTTCTGTTGGTACAAGATAATAGGAATCAAAAGAATAATCTTTAGTCTCTGTCCCTATACTAGTCATACGCTGAGTAGAGATATACCAGTTCATGGTAAGCGCAACATTACTGTTGTACATAGCAAGTTGCTCTCCTTTCGTAATCGAACCAATTTTTTGTCCTTCTATTTTTTCAGATAAATATGGTCCTGTAGCAACACGAAAGGGTACCATGTATTGTGAATAGCCAATGCGAGCGATGATTAATCCAACTACAATTAGATATACACTATTAGCGCTGGCATATTGTTTGATGAAGTAAAGACCGATCAAACCCAATCCTACGATCAACAGAACTGGCCAAAATTGTAAGGCAGTTAAAACGTTTTTGCTAATGATATACATAACAATTGGCGCCAAAACCAGCAGAATTCCAAACAGCACCGAGATCCAAGAAAAAACCTTTTGTGGCAACAGTTTGTAACTGGCATATAGGCTTGGAATTAGTAGTAACGGGTTGAGCATAAATACGTAACGTGCTCTATAATCGGGTGATAACCAATAAATAATAATATTAAAGAGGAATAAAAGTATGGCTGTTTTTAAAAATTTATGGGCCCAAACTAACTTACGTGCATCCTTTCTGACAAAAATGAATATCGCGAAACCCCATGGCAGTATGTCGAGCAGATAAAGGAATGGAAAAGCAAAAATATGTCCGATGCTTTCAAGAAAACCTTTATCGGTTACGGTACGACTACTACTCTCCGTTAACAGCCTGTCTAGCAGCAATTCAACATTTTCGTATTGACTAAACAACCACAAATACACCGCCAAAGGAATTATGAAAATAAATCCTGAGAGAATGTGAGGGAGGCTCCAAAGGCGTTTAAACGATTTATGAATCACAAGAATTGTGATCAATGAGATGCCTTGGAATACGATACTTGGTAATCCTTTCATCATAAAACCGACGAATGCCAATGCATAAGATAAGGCAAATGCTTTGTTCCAAGCGTCTTTGGAGCCATAATAATACAGGGCGTAAATCTGGACAAAAACAACTACAGAATACAGCACATCAATGTGGCCGAGGTAAGCAGAATAAATCCAGAGATTACCTGCCGTTATGGTGGCAACTGCAGCTATCCATGCAAATCGAGAATCTTGAAGATGTCGTTTTGTTACCTTAAATACGATAACACCAAATCCTATGAGCGAGAGAATACTGGGAAGTCGGAGTACCCATTCATCAAATGAATTAAATAGTTTAAAAAAAACAACGAGTATCCAATTGTATAAAGGCGGTTTGTTAAGATATACGGTGCCGTTGAGTTCGGGTGCCACATAATTCCCATTGAATATCATATCGCTCGCAACCAACGCTCTTATTGGCTCGTCGGCGCTTAATGGCATAAACCCCAGCTTGTAGAAGAGGGCAAAAAATACGCCTAGACTAAGGCATATTTCAACGAAATAACTTTTAAATACCGACTTCAAGTCGTCAAAGATACTTCATGGTATTGTTTGTATTTCAAATCGACTTCATCATTTCGTGATTTTCCAATTAAATTTGAGGTATGAATAAGATTTTAGTTGTCCTTTTGTTGGGGATGACACCTCTGTTAGGCAATGCTCAGGACTTTACTTACAAAGTAGAGCGTGATATCGCTGTTGCTAAGTTAAAAACCATATCATTTTCTGAGATTGGTGAAGAGGAACCAAAGGTGTACTTAGTAAAAGATCAGGCGCCAAAGCCATGGACGACTTCTGATGCAATAAAGAAAGAGTTAGACGCCAATCGACAACGTCGGTTCAAACAAAAACTACACAAGTATTTAGAAACACCCGATTCTATAACCCCTAACGTTGGAGCATCATTCGTTGGGTTAACGGCTGTACCTGGGGTACCAAATGATAACAATATGGCGATTTCGAACGACGGTAAAATTATTAGTGTTGTTAATTCGTCATTCAGTGTATTGGAAGAGGACGGCAAGTATGTACGTTATTATAGCCTTGAACGCATCGTGGACGGACAACTGCCTAACCTGAATAGAACATACGATCCCAAAGTCACATATGATCCAATTGCAGATCGTTTTATACTGGTTTATCTTCAAGGTTCTTCCAGTGCAGACACCAGAATTATTTGCGGCTTTAGTGAAACAAATGACCCGCAAGGGGATTGGAACTTTTATGCGATTGATGGCAACCCATTTATTGGAGCAACTTGGTCAGATTACCCGATTATTGGTATGAGCAAGGATGACTTGTTTATCACTGTAAATATTTTAAGAGATAACGAAAGCTGGCAAGAAGGCTTTACGCAGTCTGTTATTTGGCAGGTCGACAAAGCATCTGGATTTGCTGGGGCAGACACAATTTATGAAGATTTGTGGTATGATTTGAAATATCAAGATAAATCACTTTGGAGTATTTGTGCTGTACAAGGTGGCAGCGGGTTCACGTCGCCTAACATGCATTTTATGTCGGTAAGACCTGGTACTCAATCAAATGATTCAGTATTCCTTCATGAAATCACAGACAACAGACTATCCGGTAATGCGGAATATAATTTACGTGTGTTAAGCACAAACAAATTATACGGTGTACCACCAAGTGCATTTCAACCAGATCCAAGTAACTTGTTACAAACGAACGATACTCGAATATTGTCTGCCATTTCCGAAGACGGGTATATTCAGTATGTTCAAAGTACAGTGGTTCCTGAAACTGGAGTGCCAGGTGTTTTTCATGGCTTTCTAAACATAGAAACAGGTAAGATTGATGCGAATTACATCACGTCAGATACATTTGAATACGCTTATCCGTCAATTGCGTTTGCTGGAAACAAAGCATTTCCACATGCATCTGTGATCACATTCTCACATAGTTCAGAATTGCATTTTCCAGGAACGTCGGCCATATTGCATAATAGAGTGGTTGGGCAGGAAGAAATATTCTCTCCAGTGGTGATCATTAAACATGGTGAATTGTCTATTGACCGCTTAACCGATTCAATGGAACGTTGGGGAGACTACACAGGTATTCAACCAAAGTACAACGAAGAAGGTGTTGTGTGGATGTCAGGATCATATGGACGACCATTTTCTCAAGGTAGCACGCGAGGAAGAAATGGCGTTCAAGTGGGGAAAGTGGTTGTAAACAATATGTTAACGGTGTTGGCAGATGCTACATCAGTACTTGTTTTACCTAACCCTGCTACAGAAAAAGCAGTGATTCAATTTGAGTCACAGAAAGATCAAATATTAACGTTCAATATCTACGGCATCGACGGTAAGTTGGTTCAGGAACTCATAAGTACTATGGTGCAAGGAGGCGTAAACGAAATTAGCTTTCCAACAGTGGAGATGAGTCAAGGCATGTACTTTATTCAAGTGATAGATGCTCAGGAGGAGAAAATTGCTGAGGTGAAGTTTATTGTGCTTTAGAAACGACGTCAAGAGATAGAGAATAATCTTTACCTGACTGCAGATCTTCATTATATAGTAACAGTCATTAGGATTTTTATCAATTGGACAGATTCTTCGTTTTCATGCTTCAAACCTCTGAAAACGCACACAATAAGTAAATGTCCTAGGTCAAAATGTCGATCGTCAATACCATCATCTTTCATCAACCTCCACAGTCATCCGGACTTTTTCAAAAAAAATAGGGCATAAAGAGTACTACTAAGACGATTGATTTTGCTGCATTCTAGAAGTCAACTCAAGGAAAATAAGTCGATGTTTTGTTCAGAATAGTGCTCCTGTTTGAAATTTTAGTCTTTGTTGTTTATAGTACACCCCATCTTTAAGACAACATATTCTTTTTCTTAGTTGTATCACCCAGCCAATTTCTGTCTAAAATATTGTTGATCTGGAGGGATGCTTCCAAATTCTGATTCTACATATTTTCCTCTTACAACTGTTTCAAAAGGGTAATGTAGGAAATCAAAGAAATCCACCATAGCATTGAGAACCATATTGTCTCCTAAGGTATGATCATCTTTAGACCACGTGAAATAATACGATAGTATCATGAACGCACCCACCAACATGCAGCTAAGTTTGAACACTGTGCTGTTAAACTTACCAAAAAGCGGTTTGCGATGGTTCTTACTGTCTTTCATTGTTCACTGACCACGAACTTACCACGTCTTAAGTTTGATTTGCTCATCACCTCCACATAATAGGTTCCAGGTGATAGCTGATGGACATCAATAACATGTTTGCTTTCTTGGTGAACCACAATTTGACCCAACGCGTTATAAACGCAAATTTCAAAAGCACTTTCCGACGTATTGACCTCCACCGTTTCATTGGCAGGGTTTGGGAACAACGTGAGTTGTAAATCAGGCATAGCGTCAGGAGCGACTGACGAAGAACCGCCTTTCAAAACCGACCAGATGTAGTCGACAATAGGTTGATAATTGGAGGTTACTGTTGAATCGACAAACCATTCCGACTTAAACTCAAAATTGGCTGGTGGTTTTTCACCAAATACTTCGATGTACTCTGCCACCGCAGCAAGGAAATACCATGTTGCCCGTCCATGTGGGGCAAGATCTTCAAACAGTGCAGTTGCCTCCATGTCCTTAACCACGGTATTTTGGTGGCACATCAATACCGCTTTGCTGATGTTATTCAGTCTGATATCAAGTGCCGGTCTCGCATCCTGGAGCTGGCTGACTAACAGTTCCATCCAGTCTTGATAATCGCCTAAACCGTAAGAATGCCAATTGGCAATTCCACTAGGTGTGAGCGTTCCCGGATCGTCATTGGTTCCCCCGTAACGATTCAGTGCTGGCCATCCCGCATAAACAACATATCGCCTATCTGTGTTTGCTGCATTTGATTCCCATGCATCAATCAAGAAAAGGAGTTTGGTTACATACGCCTCTCCCATGTTGGTGGTATCTGAGGGATCAAAGCTTTGTCCATCGAAATTGTCAGGCACAAACCCAAGTAAGTCGATTTCTTCCGCATCTGCCCAAGCCGCCGTCCACTTCTCCAAATGCGGTGTGGTTATTTCTGCATGAAAATTATTGGCTCGTGGCGGTACCGACCATTGCGGGAAAAACCCAAATACAGAGCCGAGGGTTGCCATTTTTGGATTGGATGGAGTCGCTGTAAATCGTGCTATCCAGTTCCCGACATTGGTGCTCGAATTTGCTTCGCTATTCCCTGTTTCTAAGTGATTGTGAAGTGAATTTTTATAATAGTACATGTCGACCGTATCTCCAGTTTGAGAGAACGTTGTTCCGTAGCTAACGGAAAACAGTAAAAGGATTGCGAAGTATTTCGTCATATGTAGGTGTCAAATGTAGTACACCCCATCTTTAAGACAACATATTCTTTTTCTTAGTTGTATCACCCAGCCAATTTCTGTCTAAAATATTGTTGATCTGGAGGGATGCTTCCAATTTCTGTATGTCTGCGTTCTGTATTGTAAAAATGCCCATATTCTTCTACTTTATGAAATAAATCTAATCCTCCGTTAGGTGGGTTTAGATATATTTTTTCTTGTTTGAGTGATCGCCAAAATCGCTCAATGTATACATTGTCCAGAGCTCGTCCTCGGCCAT
>JBLHOC010000047.1:0-19532 GCA_047620825.1 Bacteroidia bacterium
CGCCTAAGTAATCTGCATAGTTTAGAATCTCAATGAAGTCGTTTGGCGTTGGTGTGGCCGTGGCAACAAATCGGTACGGTATTGCTCCAAAGTGGTTTAATACGTAGTTGGTAGTTTCTGTTTTTAGGTTCCGTAAAATACTAGCTTCATCAAATGAAACACCTCCAAATTTAGATGCATCAATATCACCTTTTCGGATCCGTTCGTAATTGGTTGCGTAAATCTTTACCTCGAGTTCTCCTACACTATCGGTATCTGTAATGTATTCTAGTTCTAATTCACCTGGAAACCATTCTTTGAGGTCGTTGCGAAATTCATCAACAACGTTCAACGGCATTGCTATTAAAAACGGCTTTCCAGTATGTTTAATTACTTGGTGAGCTATTTCTAACTGCATTGCTGTTTTAGTTAGTCCAAAGCTTGCAAATATAGCTCTACGTCCACCACGGACCGCCCATTGTGAAATAGCTTCAGCATGTGGTAGGATGTTTCCAATTACTGGCAATGGTTCAAAACCGAACTCTTTTGCAATAACTACTTTATCTTCTAAAAATTCAGTATATGATTTACTCATGATTAATTTGGGGTTATTTCAATTCCTTTTTCACCTGTACCATATTCAAATGGTAGACTTCCTGTTGACTCAGATTTAGGATAGTAATACATTGTTAATGGTATAGTGTCGGGCTTTGTTTGAGGTGTCTCAATTGGTAGGGCTTCTGTTTGAACCGTATCATTATATGAACGCTCATGGTTTATATAACCTTTGATAATCAGTAGACCGATTAACATTAAAAAAAGTATCGATATGATAATTTCATAATAACGATTTTTTAAAAACCTGATTATTCTATTTTTCATCGTTTGAGTTTTTAAGTTAAAAAACATCACCTTTCCGAATTTCATCGGATGGCTACATTTCCCCTACTTCCATGCGTTCAGGTTTAAATATATACCGCTTTCGCTAGGTGATGTCAGTATTTAAAAAAGGGGGAGCGCACAAACACGACTAAGGCACTCCCCCACTATTTACGCTTGTGTATCTACCTTTACTTCGGTTTCCTCATCTTCTGCGCAATCTTCTGTTGGTTCGTGAATTTCCTTGCAAATTCTCTCGATCTGATAAAATATGTCTATTTGACCTTCACCATGAATATCTGACATAGTTTGAAGGAAAGAACGTGCCATATCTTCAACTGTGAACTGTTGTCCGTTGTTTTCGTTGAATGGATCCGTAAAAATCTCAACTGATGGGGCAATTTCGTCACTGTCTGGAAGTAAGCACTGAAACACTCTACCGTCTTTCTCATAGATTTCACGTAGGATATTCCGTACATACTCAATTCGATAATCAGGCATGTACAAACGTTGGAAAGGGTGCATGTTGTTTATGGCATCCAATAAGGTCTGTTTTTTTGCCGATTTCCGCCCCTCTGTGCGTACTACTGTTACAATAGTATCTGTTACTGCTACAATACGATGTCCTACCGCCTTGATGTCCTTGTTTGACTTGATGTACTCGCGAACCTGTTCGGGATTGGTACCGTCAATTGTTACTGCTTTCCCTACTCCCAATTCGGGCAATCTGTCGAGCTCTGCAAATTTATTCATTATGTTGGTTTTAATAAGTTACTGTTTTGAGTGGTAAATAAAAGCCGCTACTAAACGAGCGTTCCTCACGGCTTCTAACCTAACCTGAATAACCACTATTCACTACCAATTCCCCTGCACGATAAGACGAACAGGGGCAAAAATGGATAGTTATTTTATTATCTCAGTACATGCATCATTGAACGTAATTCCTCTGGAGACTTTTGAACTGGTTTTGAAGCTTTTACTTCTGGTTTGTCAGCTGATAAGGTTGGACTCATTGAATACTTTCCTGTTGGTGAAACCTGCTCAACACCATCCCAAATTGAAACACGACAAGTAATTACCTCACCTCTGTTTTGAATTTTTATCGTCTTATCTGTACGACTCAAAACCTTGTAGACTGTTTTTAAATCACTGTCACCAATCCATGACATGATATAAGTTTTACCTGTTTCGAAAGCTACTGATACTGTGTTTGAATTTTTCATGTTTTTCGTGTTTGTTTATATACCAAATATACGGCTACTGTTTTGGTTAAATTTGGCTATTGTGACAAACGGCAATATAAAATGATGAACGGTATTACGGTATCTAAACGGACGTTAGGAATTATATTTTACGTTTTAGTGGTACAACCATTCTAGGCATACCTCCATTATTACCATATTTAGTTGACACATCACCTGCTAATTTCCATCCATCTGTTTGCATTTTTGCAACATATATATCAACCATTATTTGATTACCCTCAAATAAGTAAAATTCATAATTATGTTTAACCCTAAACAAACTAAATAGACATTTCATATTCCAATTTTTATTTTGATAACTATTCCGAATATATACCTATAATCAGATTGAACATTCTACGCATTGAAAGTGAATCACTGATCACGTAGGTATCGAAGTTCTTAATTATCGCACGTACTAAAGTCAGCTTCTCGAATACCTCTCTATTGCTTAATCCTAGCTTTGGGTATAGTCTCACAATGTCATAGCGTACAAAGTCTGCATACTCCTGTCCATATCTACTAATTAAGCCCTCGTAATACCCTAACTGTTTACCACCTCCAATTCCGTTACTATTACATGGGCTTGCTTGACTGTGTAGATTATGAAGATTCCAGGCGATTGAGGCGTTTGAACCTTTACTGTGATAATGCCCTGCATCTCTGTTAGCCTTGCCGAATTTCTTTGAAGTGTCTTCATGAAATGGAAATCCACAATCAACACAGTTGTTAATTCCACAAGCTATGTCAATTAACCTCGATAGCTTTTGAGTGGCAGCGTTCAATAACCCTCTATTTTCTTTGCCGTATGACTCTATACGCATTTCTTTGAGTGATTCGTTGGACTCCTCTTTACGTTGGGTTTCCTGTTTTCGCACGTTGCTCAATCCTTGTTTAACCGCGAAATCTCGACCTTGGTCTGTTGACTTCATCCAATCTTTTAAACAACCACAAGAAAGCCCTAAACCATATTTACGGTTTGCACGTCCATACTTGATCTGTTCAACCAATTCACCGCACCCATGACCAAGTGCAATTCCAGTTCCATTACATTTCTTGTGTGTTTTCATATTTCTGTTTAATAAGGGGCAAAGTCCTCACTTCACCCCTCTTTAGATAGTTGGTACTAACAACTATGACCGCCGAAAGTACAAGCTAACGACGCTATTGATTTACGCTACTTCTAGCTTCATGGTTTCCTGGCTGCTCTTGTTTTCAAAGATGAACTTTTCAGCTTCTACAGTCACTTTCTTGAGCGTTTTCTTCAGCTCTTGCTCCCATCCATACTGAGCCAAATGAAGTGGTATTTTTGATGTTGGTATGTTTGTTACTTGATCACTATCTGGATGAGTGTAAATTCCATGAATGGAAACACTTTCTCCTTTATCATCTTCATAATAAACAACGTTCATGCTCTTCATTGAAACACGATCTTCGTTCAGATTATAGTACTGAGCCAAATAACCCTCAATTTTGGTTATCGCTGCTTGAAAGTCCTTGTGAGGGGGCAGCTTTCTTGATTGATTTGCATAGCCGTCTGGGGTTTGCCACTTTACCGCTATTTGACCATCCTTTGACTTGGATAGCGAAGTAATACGGAACTCTTTTTGCTTTTCTAACATATTGAATTTATTAATTGATTACTAAATTTCAAAGATATATCCCTTTGCTCTCATGTGGTTAATGATCAACTCCAGGTTGTCCAATCGAATTACTGACTTTCGACTGAGCCAATTATTAACAGTACCGTAGGATATTCGGGTTTTTGTTTGCTCTCGAATCTCATCAGTCATTTCTCCAATGCTGGTTTTTGAACACTCCAAAAATGCTATTACCTGCATCCTTGAATTTTCCTCGACCTTTGATTTATCTATTTCTTGCTTTGCCATAATTAACGCTTTTGTTTTTCAATGAAATATTTTTCAATTTTATCAAAATCTGAATCTTCCATTTGGGCTAGATTTTTCCAATGTAGACCTTTGTTTGGATCACTTGGATTTACTGGTATTCCAAATTGAAGTCCTCTCGTCATGTTCGCTTTTACCATCATTTCATAAGTGACTTTTATCTGTTCAGATGTAACTATCATATCAACGTTTTGATGTGTAAATTTCGCGCTCCTGTACTTTCAATTCAAAATCAAATGAATCTAAGAAGTTACGTAGTACTACCATGCTCATTTTAGAATGGTAAACATGGGCTTGGTTCCTGTTTGGCATAGTGTACACTAAACTTATACCTGTGGGATTTGCAGTCTTTAAAAGGTTGTTAACATCGTGTTTGAACTTCAAAATGTGCGACCGTTCCAACTCAAGCCAATCTTCAACCGTGTCCAACTTCTTTGCCTTGTTTAACTCATCGATCGATCCCTCGTAGATATGAGAAAAACACCTTTTTAAAGTGCTCATCTCATTCAAAAGTATCTCACAGGCTTTATCTGCTGACTCATTACCATCAAGGACATCCTGTACCAATTGTGATGTATTTATCATTTATACCAGTTTGAATGTTTAATACTATTTATTGTAGTTTTATAGGTTTGATTTTTAATGAAAAACACCTCTATTATAGAGTTCGTAAACTATATCAGCCTCGTGAAATGCATCATCTGCCCCCCTGTGTGTTTCGATATATCCAGTTTCGTTTCCAAAATAGAAATCCCAAGCTTCCTGAACTTTAGGCCATTTGTAACCTCGCCCATTTTTTGATGGGATTTTACAAATGTCAGTTGATAGTAACATTGGGCATTTCAATTTCCTAGGAAAAGCAAACCCTTTAGCTTCCATAAATCCAAAATCAAACGCGTTGTTATAGGCTGTACATCCGTTTGTAAACTCAGATAATATCTTTTGAATATCCGATGAAACATTAGATAGTAATGGAGCCTCCCAAACTTTCATTGATTCCATATCCGAGTTCTTAACTATCCAAGAATTTTCAATCTCATCTATAGTCATTTCGCTTTCTCGAACTAAACTATCAAATAGAATTTCCTTGTTGCCATTTTCTAGGTCTAGGGAAACGATTCCAATTTCTACAATCTTACCGCCATTGTTAAGGAATCCAGTTGTTTCTAAATCTATTATTAAAATTCTCTTATCCATAATTATTTTGTTTGTTGCATTTTTTCAATTTCCTTTTCGGCTAATTCCAATCTACTAGTTAATAAATCGATGTCCTCTTGTGGTACTGTGAATTGATACGAATTAAAACTTTCGTATTCCGAATCTTCTGGAAGGAAAGCCAGTTCATGATCTTCACTTTCGTAAATGAATCTATATTTCCACTGATCGGCACCATCGTAATTGGATGCTAATTCTCTAATTTCTGCGAGCTCTGAAACCGTTGGCATGTATACAATAGATTCAGCTTCTTTAACTCCGTGAATCATTGCGTTAGAAACTAGCTGCCAGTACTCCTTAGCAAATTCTTTTTTAAATAGATCCAGATCATCCTTCTTGAAACAATCTACCATCTGAGCAAACTTTAACGGCTCATAACATTTGATGTCACCAACCTTTACGCCCTTCTTTACTAGATCGGCACTGCCCGAAAGTGATTTAATAGTTGGGTGTGAGTGTGTTTTGTCTGCTAATATCTCATATCCCAAGTCAGAGAAGTGAGAATAAACAAATTGTTCTAAGAACAGCCCCCAATTTGCAGAACGTCCACCGCCTCCAAGATCGGTTGAACGTTTCAATTTTCGTTCTAGGTACTTGGTTTTGATATAAGTCATTCCAGCAACAGAAAAAACATCGTTCTTTCCTCTACCTTCTTTTATTAAAGAAGCGATATTACTTGAAGTGAATCTTCCTACTCTATTTTGATTCTTTACTATCGACATACTATTTAAGTTTAGATAGGAATCCATGAACTCTATTGTAAAGCTTTGCATCCTTATTATTAATTACTCTCTCGACAAAAACAGTATCTTCTTCACTGACTAAAATTGCTTTTTCCTTATACATCAACTTTACATCTTCCAGACTAATTGAAGGCTTTGACCTTATGCGTATACAATCAACATTTTCTTTGGTTCTTTTGTCAATTATATTTGTGACAAATAAGTATACTACGCACCCTTCTGAATCTTCCATAAACTTAATGCCCGTTGAATTCAGAATTGATTGTGCATTTGTCTGGTTGCAGATCATCGGCTTTATATCCTCCTTGAACCTAATCACTCGCTTTGCTTCCGTTGTATTTACAATAGGATTGACAACTTCTTCCCATTTTGCCGATTCAATTGTTACCATCATTTCTCCAGATTCAGGAATATCCCAATGTCCTAGAAAGTTTTTATTTGGGTTTTGCAACCAGTGTGTTTTGTCGGTCATTATCTCATCGTTTTTTGGTTAATTATTAATCTCTTGGTCATTTCTAAACCGTCTCGAACAGTATGAACGTGCAGTAATTCCAACATGGTTTTGTACTTGATTATTTTACCTGTATGCATTACCCTGCATCTTCCATGACCTCAAAAGGAACTGTTTCAACTCGAAACGTTTTAGTCTCAATCTGATCTTCCAATTCGCCATCTTGACGGTATGCTGTTTTGTAAATCTGAACAACGGGCGTTGTACGTTTATTTTCTGGTAGTGTTTCTTGTGCGATTTCCGCAGCTTCTACTATCGCTTTGAGCGTTGATAGTTTCAATTGAATTTCCATTTGTTTGAGTTTTAAGTTAAATCAAAGATAGTAAACTTTTTTAGTAAACTACAATTTAAAAGGGTAGATCATCATCTTTATTCGTAGGATTTGATTCATTTGGTTCCTCATATTCTTTCCAATTTGAAGTAGTGTAATCCACTGTAAAATTGAATACCTTCTCGCTTTCGTCTTCTCTGTTTTTAGCAAGACAGAATTCGCCCAGATTTTTTTCTTTGGCTTTGTCATATTTCCATGGTACATGAAGAAAAGCAACAATAGATGCATCCTGTTCAAAATCACCTGTTCCTCTTAGATCATGCAATTTCGGTTGTCGTACAATAATACCCTCTTTAGGTCTTTTTAGTTGTGCCCAAGCTATGGTAGGAATACCTGTATTTTGTACCATGGCCTTTGTGTCATTTGAATTCCTTGTGGCCTTCTCAAATTCATTAAGATTTCCTTTTACTGTAATCTTCTGTATGTAGTCAAGTAAGCATAACTTTACATCATGGTTCCTTTTATCATATCCTATTTTTCTTGTGATCTCTTGAATGGTATGTGCGCCTGAATGAATATGTATCTTCTTGAACTGGGGTAAATTTCTTATTGCTCTAATCTGTTGTATTTCGGATTCTGTACATTGTCCTAAACGAATTTTCCTAGAATTTATACCTGAAACTTTTGCTAAAATTCTTCTAACAAATTGCTTTTTACTCATTTCAAGGACAAATACAGATACACAAGTGTTTTCGTTGAATGCTTTATTGCATGCTATTGTTACCGCGCTTGCAGTTTTTCCAACCCCAGGCCTAGCACCTATAATCATTAAATCAATTGGCTCAAGTATTATTTTTTCTTCGATTCCAGGCATTCCGATTGTTTCACCAGGAAAGGTTCCGTTTTTGGCCTTGTCGTGATCTTGGATTATCTCGTTAAGTGTTTCTTCGTTTGTTTCTTCTTCATGTTCTGCATGGTCAAAACCAGATTTCATTTTTTCGAAAGACTCAATAAACTGATCCCATATAAAAGTCTCGTTAACGATCTTGTTAGCATGTGATGTGCAGAAGTTATATACGCTTTCTTTTGTGAACTCGTATTGAAGCTGTGAGAATAACGAATGTATTGAAAGTATGTCGGTAATCGCAAATGCAGATAGATTTGAAATCTTACCAGCATAGTTTTTTTCAAGCTTTCCTTTGGTCCTAAAGTCAGTAATGATCGTTAATATATTGGATGCCTTTCCTGTTTGGTTAAGTTCAGTTATTGAATCGAACACATCTCTGTTGAAGCCTTTGTTAAACCATTCAGCATGAAGATTAGATAGGTATTCCATCACTGTACCATGATCGTGTACAAGTAAGGTTCCTAGTATTTGATGTTGGGTGTTTTTCTCCATGGGTTAATGAGGTGAATATGGTGTTTTTCCTAGTTCGGTTGGTGAATCTGGAGACTGCATGTCCTTGGTTCTTGTTTTCATCCAATTCCTAGCAGTAGTATTTGCACTGACATACTTTTTATTCAAATCTTTGAAGTTTTCCATAGCTTCGAAAACTTCCATCAACACCTTTTTGTATTGCTCAGTTTCAAAATCTTCTAGGAGCTGTTGCGCTTGTTTTGCGTCAATTGGTTTTTCCAATCTCTGAACCCTTGGGCACTTTGTATTTAACCAAACAAGCAATGGATTATCAGAGTCAAACAAGCCCCCAGAAATAGCCGTATGATTAAACAAAGGATCTGGATCATCTGTTACCATATAAGCCCCATCAGCTTCACGAATGTAGCCTAACTTGACTAACTCACTCCAAGCCTTGTTAAACGTTCCCTTGGCCATTCCAAATGCAGTGGATAGGTTTGTTTTGTCAAGTTCGGAATACTTACCGGACCATAGCCATACAAATAGGCTCAAAGTGTGGCTGTTTTTTAGGTCGCTCAATACCTTGTCAGAAATTACAGTGTACTTACTCATGGCTACAGTTTTATACGATGTAAATTGGATTTTGACCAAAGGATTTAACATTAATGCCCTCATGTACGTGTAGTTCATCTGGTTTGTTCGTACTGGGCTGATCCTCGTGATATATAGCGTACTCTATTTGACATCCCGCTATAATCATGTGAGGCGGTTTTTCCCAAGTATTAGGCAAACCATCTTGTGCAGATGTTACTTTAGCAAACCAGTTCACAGAATTACGGTTTGTTTTAATTCCTAGAAGTGAATCGTCCACTATTTCGACATTACCCCAAACAGATCTGTATTGCTGTCCATTTGGTGCCAAAAACCAACCCTTTGTCGTTATTAAATATTTTCCTTTCATATCTACAATTTTTCAAGTTCTTCGCGTATTTTAATCTCGTTATTCAATTGAACCGCAATAGTTGCACGTTCTAAATCAGTTAGTGATTCATCAAACAATGACATTAGTACATCTATTGTTCTTTGAATAGCTAACCTTGCACACTTCTTTCGATGGGCGTTAGTAATTCTAAACCCTTTCATTGAGTCGTAAATCTCTTTTGCCTTTTGCTGTTCTGGTGTCATATCGCTTGTTTTTGGTTGTTTAGAATTTCGCATAATTCTTTTGCTGCTTCCTCATTTCTGCTGGTGTATAATGTTTTTCCGTCTGTAATTTCCCACCACTCCCAAAAACCCTCATCACCTGGCCCAGTATCGTTATCATAATCCACTCGCCATTTTTGATGTTCTGTTTTAACTGGTAAATAAATGGACAATGAATCTATATCTTCAGTTGTTCCTTTAAAGTGAGTTTGTTCTAATTCTGAGGGCTTGTTTTTCATGTGCTTTGTTTTAATCGTTCAATATTAATTTACCATCCAATACAGTTAGATTGAATGAATCTATTTCCTCTTTGCTCATTGATTTGTACAAAGGAATAAGCACTCTATTTAAGGACATCTGAGTTACACTAATATTACGCTTCAATCCACACTTAAAGTGAACTGAATCATGTAGCTCATCAAGATCATTGCTTAACTGCTGCATTGATCGGTACGCCTTCAGTAGCTTTTCAAATTCGGATTTATTATTGTCAAAAATATGATTAATCTGATTCTTACAAAAGTCGTCTACTGCGGGGCTTTTTGGTTGTTTGGTTCGGCGTTTTTCCCTCGAGTGTCTTTGTGATAGTGTCATTAATTGTTTTTTTGGTTGTGTAATTCAGTCAATGAAGGAACTCCAAATTCAAGGATGTGTAAATACCTTTGATCTGAACGCTCCTGAATTTTGTTCCGGTGTTTTTGATAACCTTTGACATTGCTTTTGTTGAACTCAGAAACACAAACACGCTCACACTCAATTGCAAGATCTCTAAATTCGGGGTTTTGTTTACGGCAAAGGTTAATTCTCAACTTAGACAAGAACGAACCACGCTTAGAAGTAATACCTAGCTCCTCACATGCCCTTGTTTGAGTCATATCTGCAACAGATTGATACAAGTACAGTTTCATTGAATTACGATCATCTTGATCAGTAAAGAAACTATCTACAGTGGCGTTAATCATTTTTAGTACTCTCATTTCGCTACATTTTGCATGATGAATTTAAGAGCTACCGCAGCTACTTGGATAGCTTCATCTATTTGACGCTGTTTAGAGCCTTGTTTCTTGTCGGTTTTGATCTCATCCCATAACTCATCCACCTCCTCACGTAGAACACCGTAGAACTCATGCGAGGTGTTGTAAGGCATTGGATATTTCAAAAGGATCGATCGTAGTTCTTTTTCTACCGATTTGGTCGCCTGTTTGATGTCGTGCTCAGTACTTACATCAAAGTAACCAGATGGGCCTATTTTTTTCTTTTCTGACATATTACTAATATTTATCTGTAAAATCTGATTTGAAATTGTTTCCTAAATGCTTGTCCTTGTCTCCTGGAAGTGGTGATTTTTTCAACCTGATTTCCACAAGTTACCTCAATCCAAATAGTATCATTTCCACTCACTAAACTGGATATAAAATCAACATTGATAATTGACTGCCTATCTGCTCTAAAAAATTGTTTTGGGTCCAGGCGTTTCATTGCATTGTTCAATGATCCAATTACTCTAATTGTATTTGATCCAACATGAAATATAATGTAATCACTATCTGAGGTGATCATGTGAATATGTCGCAATTTCACAAAAATGCTTTTGTTGCCATTTTCCAACATGATATTATCATCGATCGGTATTATCTGGTGTTCGATTTCTTCGTTCATAAAATTTATTGTTTAGTGGTCGGTTCCCAATCTGTTTTATCTTGACACTCATATGTTCTAGGAGCACCACAAAGATCGTGTAATGCTTTTCCGTGTTTTGCTACAAGTCGATAATACGAACCATCTGGATAGGCTATAATAGTAATATCATTCCCTACTAAATCCTTGGTTCTTCTGGTAGCTGTTCCCCTTTCTGATTCTAAAATTGCTTTTTGCTTTTCCATTTTACTATTGATTAATTTTTAATGATAATAGAGGCATCAACAGCGGATCCGTTTTCGTCGTATTTCGTGACTACACAACATAGTATTGTCATTCCGAATCTTGCTAACTTTTGAAGTTCAAAATGTAAACTCAATTTATCATCTACATTCCATTTTAATATTCTTACTCCCATCTTATACTAATATTGATTAATTACCTACTTCAAACTTACTTTTGTTAGATCCAAGGCTGTTAATTAGGTAAGAGAAGTTAAGTACCCCCTTACCCCCATTGAAGGAAGATAAGAGGGTTTGTTAACTTACTTCCGTTGAGTCCTAAGGAATCAATTGAGGCTTCACGATGTCATAAGTACCCAGAACGACACTATGTGAATTTAAAAGTTTGCGTTCTGTTTGGGATTTGATATAACCAATGGATGAAATAAAGTAGACAGGATTCGATACCTGCAACCTTTTGAACGATGATAATAAACCGAACTTACGTAGGAACACACGCCACGAGATTTAAGTCCTAATCACTATAACGGACTGCGACTTTTCTTCTATCCTTTCGATCGCCTCTAATTGGACAGCTTCCGCCACTACTCTATTTCAAACCATTAGCCATAAAAAAAAGGCTCCCTGTATCACCTGAGAACCTTCTTATATGATGATGCCTTGGCGGCAAATATCCTATTTTCTGGTTAGTGTGATACATGTCTTTTTGACAGAACTAACATTGCAATAATACAATTCTTTTTTTAATTCTCAACGCTTTGAGAAAGTTTATTTAAATGACACTGATATTGGAGCCTTCAAACATGTTGTTAACGTACATGTCTATAAAGTGCTGTTGGAACTCCCGTGTGTGATCGTTGAACCCTGTTTTGTAGTGCTCATTTTCCTCAACCAACATTGTACAGATTGAGAACATATCCGTATCTAAATGCTTTTCGGAAATGTAGATCAACTTTGTATCAATGTCAATCTTTGCAAGTACGTTTTTATCCCCGAAAATACCGTAGATGAACTTCAATTCTGGATCAATGTAATATCCTGTATCTTCAAGCATTTTTTGAGCCTTGGTAACTTTGTCTTGTAGGGTTTCATTGTAAATCTCAAAGAACTCGTTTACGGCTTTTGAAACTCTCAAGGCTCCAATACCTTCGAATTGCTGGGTTAATCCCTTGTATAGTTTTGCTGGAACAGTTACGTTTGCCGCTGTATCAATTTCAATACCACGTGCCTCGATATCGTCTTTTGCCTTCTGGTGGATGATCTTAACACCATTAAGTGCTTCCTTCCAACCTTTACTGAAGTTGTTGTAATACCAATCCCAATCAACCTGTGCTTCAAAATGTTTATCGTTGACATTTTCCAGAAAGTATTGAATCACCTTGGTATCATTGATTGATTTTAGAGCACGAACAACATCACCTTCAGCTGCTCCCTTGTATTCCCGAAGCTCATTAATATTTGCATCGAGAATGTCGTAATTGAAAAGGCTATCCATGGCATCTGTATAAACTAGGATTCCCTGTTTGTATATCTTTAACTTTCCAGATTGTGGAAACATTTTCAAATTACCCTCTTCATAAAATGGCTCTGCACCAACTATGAAATAGTCGTTCCAGTTATTCAAAACCTCCATTATTTGCGCGGTAAATTCCAGGTAAATAGAAGTTGATCCCTCAACACCTTCAATAACATCTGAAACTGTGTAATTGGCATCACCTTCATCCAGAGCATTACTATACAATTCACGCACGATCATCCAAGCCTCCCAATCGTTACCCATTTGCGTTGTTATCGACGTTCTGTGACCATTTATGCATATGATATCAAAATCAATGGCTCCTATTGTCTCTCGTTCCAACTCAATATTAACCTCTTTTTTTCCTGAAAATATGTGAAAATCTATTCCCTCACGAAATAAAAAAGCCATTGTGTACTTTAATCCAGTGCCGAAATTACCAATTTTGTAACTGTCGTCTGCTTTGGTTGTTCCACCCATCAATGCAATGATTCGAATATCGAGCTCACCTGCATTTGAAATTTTTAAATACTTCATTTTTACTCTAATTTGGTTAAAAGTTATACCACCAATTCCCCGTGGTGAATAAACACACACGGGGCAACTGGCAGTCCTAACCACTACGAAAGATCTAATTTCTTGATAAGTATTGTTTTGCTATGTCAACAGCTCCAGATTTACGTGCGAACATTGTTCTAACTAATCTCATTCCATTTACTTCTGGAGTAAAGAAAACCATCTTTGTTCCTTCTTTCTGAAATTTTACAATCTCAACTCTTTTTGTCTGCGATGGATTTACGTGGATTCCAACTGTTGATAATTTTGTGAATTTTGACATATCTTTTCGTGTTTGTTTACTCAAATATAAGGCTACTGTTTTGGTTAATTTCGGGTATTGTGACGAACGGTAAAATAAAATGATGAATGGTAAAAGGGGAATTTCACCCCTTTTTACCTATTATCTAGCCAATGCTTGAGCTAAGTGTTTGAAGTAATCCAGAATTGAAGCATTATGAAAATCAATCTTTACCAACATATTTCTAATTGCATCCTGTTCTTTCTTAGTCGCTATTAATATGTGTTCAACAACTATTCCAACACTCATGAAATTAGTACCGCTTAATCCTTCAACTTGAATCGTAGTTTCCATGTTGATGTTTGCCTTCTCAGAAATCAAGTTATTTAAATAAGTTTTCATCTTTGTTTGTTTTAGTGTTTGCCTTACTGACACTTCAAATATACGGTGCAAATTCCGTGCGTTTTGTCGAATTGTGACAAACGGTAAATCTAAATGATGGACGGTTATTCACCCAATCCCCAGCCTTTGGGTAGTGTAGATTTATACATATGTGGCCTTGTTGGATAGAATGGACTGCTTAACATTTCATCCTCGGTATGATACGGTTCTTGTTTATATCCGAAAGCTATATTATTTTGTTCTTTGCTAATTTCCAGAATCAAGATGTTGTGAAGCATACTTACTGCATGGTAGCTTTCTTTGACTATTTTTGCTATTTCCCAAGGCGTATGTTCATCTAAACGAAGCAAAAGTTTAATCCTATTTTCCTTTTCTTTTGACATTGGTTTATTCATCTTATCCAATTTTAGAAACAACGTACCATATTGCAAGACCAGAAACAACGACCCCCAAAACAAAGGCTGCAGCTACTTCTGTTTTACGCTTCATGATCAACGAAATTACAGGTAACTTCAGCATCATCCTTTTGCCACTTAGAAGATCCCTCAACTACTTCAAATTCCTTGTAGTCCATTTTGTTATCAAACAACCAAGATGAAAGTATGTCCATTATCTCCTGGCGGTTGTTTGACTCCACTTTTACTTTTGTTTTACCTATCAGTAAAGTAGCATTGAATTCATACTCAATATCTGTTTTAAAAGGGTTCAACCCCTCAAAGAATTCTTTTTTCAATGTCATTATTTTGCTGTATTTAAAAGTTGATCTAATTTGATTGTATTTGTACCATGGAACATTTCTTTGAGTTCAAACAAGGCCCTATTACATTCAAGGCCATTAACGAACATCAAGGCTTTACTACCTGCATCTTCCTTGGTTGGTCCATAGAACTCTTGATTTTGGGGTTTTGTTCCATCCTGTCGGTCAATCTCGACAAGACCAACCCAACTACGCGCTGGATCGTTAAAGATGTCGTGAGGGGCTAATTCTGTACCCTTGTACGTTAGATTTACATTAATGAAGTATTCCATAATCTCTCTTATTTACCAACCACGTAAAACAGTTGGGTGTTGTTAATTGCTTGTTCTAGGGTTGGGAGCGACTCGTCTCCGTTCAACATCTCATCATGAACCCAATGTAGTAGATTTTCTCCTTGAGTTATTCCTACTACATACTCAAGTGAATCAGTGAATGAATACTCCCACCCAAAAAACATGACTTCGGATTGGTGTATTCGATAGTCAGATGAATCTAGTTCAAAGCTATCATAATCATACTCTTTCGGATTACCAACCAATTCGGGATGATGTTCGAAAATATAATCTTCAATTCTCGGCTCTTCCAACACCTCCCCATCTTTACTAGCTACGTACATTCCTAGGTCGTTTTGCTGGGAAAGGAAGTCTGCGTATTGATTTGTTAACATGAAGCAATGCGAGTTATCCGCTACCACTTTTTTTCCAATCTTCTTCACAAACTCGATCATCGTTGGCAGCTTTATGCATAGAGTGGCTTTGTTGAACTCTCTAGAAAGGTAGTCTCCCCAACTTTGTGTTGAATCTTTTACCTTATAGTATAGCTTCTCCTCAGGCTTCTCAACAACCTCACCTTTATCATTAACCCTCACGCCGCACCATGGCAGCATGAAGGATTCTAGTTCTTTTGATAGTCTAATCATGATTCTAAAGTTTAGCTAGTTCTTCGTTTACAATGGACCAATCTATATCATCTCCAAACCAACTGTTTCCATCTGATCCGTTACCTATTCGTGAAATGCATAACTCGATTTCAATAACACATCTTTGTGCACATTGCTTGGCTAGATTATTAGCAACAACTTTACCCATAACCTCGGCAATAGCATTGTAGTAAAATGCATTATGTAGTTCTTTGGCCTTTTGCTTTTCTGTATTCATCTATTCAATTATTAAGCTCCAAACAACAACCTGCCCGACTAAACAAAGCCATACAAAAGTTGATAGAGTAGTTAGTAATAAGTCACTTTCAATAAACAACATGTGACGCAACAATGATATAAGTGCTTGAGAGGTTTTCATTAGTTAAATGGGTTTACTCCACATTCAGCGCAAGCCTCATGTAAATCTTCGTAATTAATTCCGCAAATTGGACAATCGTTTTCTCTATACATAACCTGTTTTGTTTACTTCAAAAATACGGGTACTATTTCGGGAAAATCTCCAGATTGTGACGAACGGTAAAATAACTTTATGGACGGTATAGGCATAAAAAAAGCCCGAACTTTCGAACGAGCTTCATATAATTTGAAATAATGCTATTTATTAGTAGCTTCTCTAATCCAGATATAAACACCTTCAAGTGCTCCAACAATGGCGGCACCAATGAACAGCTTTTTCCTACGTTTGGATTTAGCTTCACTTGCTTCAAGATCGTTCTTACAGTCAGAAAGCTGATCATCTAATGCATCTACTGAAACATCTGCAACGCTGTCAATGAAGGCGTTTAAATCGGCAATATCTGTGGCTTGTCGTAACGTTAGTTTGTAGAATTTAATACACTCCTGTTGGGCTTTACGACTAATCGTTACACTATCCAAAGATGGTTGCCCAAGTGCTGTCAAGCTCATCATTAGACATACCGTCAATAATAGCCTCTTCTTTAAGTTGTTCAATTTCATTCTTATAGATTTTCTGCTTCAATACTGTTTTCTCTTGCTCGTACTTGCGTTTAATATCCGATTCGTGTGTTTCCTTAGACATCCATCGTTCAAAGCCTACAATGGCGTAAATAGTTACCCCTAGAATGAAGATGTATTTTGCTGCTTGTTTGTTGATCATCCTACTGAATTTTAATGATGTCCTGAATCTTCGATTGTGCCGTTATCTTAATACCATGTTTGGCAAAGTACGAAATGATCAACGAAAGGTAACCATTTCCAGCGCGTGGACCCGTTGCATATATCTTAACGAACTGATCAAGTTGGCCCGTGAACGTAAATTCATAACCAGGAAGCCATGGACTCATACCGTACAGTTTTGTATGTTTCGCAATCTCTGGACTAAAATCTGGTTTAATTACCTTATTACTACCCATTGGATAAGCTCCAATTTTACCACCAATAATACGAAGAATGAAATCACGCTGGTATTCAATTCCTATTTCCAACGTTGGCATATAGTGATTTGATCCATTATCAGTGTTTCCAATATTCCCTGGATTGTTGTTTTTATATGATCTAGTACCCTTTCGAAAACCTTCCTTATACGCCATTGCAGTAACAAGGAACTGAAACCCTCTAGGCTTACCAAACATGACTTCTTTCATCACTGGTAGGTATTCGTTCACCATTTCATAATTAAGGCGAACACGAACCGACTTAACGGGCTTGTCTGGGAAAACTGATCCTTGGATAGTAACACCTCTGTAAGTCTCATCGTATTGAGTGGGTGCCGTTATGTCAACGTTTAATAGATCTGTCGTTTTAGGTCCAACTTGCCCATCATCAACTAATCCGTTCGCTCTCTGAAATATTCGAACAGCCTTATCAGTTACCTTACCAAAATAGCTTGTGATTATTGGATAAGTCCAAAACCCTGCTTTCTTGAGTGCCCTCTGAATCTCTTTTACATGTGGACCACGTGCCCCGTATCTTACTATCATAATGTCGAATTTTTAAATGATTCAATTATCTTCAGTTGTATTGGCCTTGTCGATCTTCTTATTCCAAACAGTCATACCAAGTGCCGTTGCTCCAAAGGTAATAAAGCCCCAGAATACGAACTCATGAACTTGAAAGGCTGGATAAAAAATAGGAACCAACGCATACACAACTGAAATAAAAAAACCGCTTATTCCAGCAAATCGCTTTATGGACCATTTACCACGGCTTTGCAAAGTGTCTGTTATGATCTTCCAAATTGTCAATGGAATGAACGTTATCACCTTCCATAAAATGTCGAATACTTTGCTTATAAAATCTATCATCTTACCTTGCGTTGTTTGATTTCCTTAATGTCCTCAGTGTTTCGCTCAATCAACATTGTAAGCTTTGTATTCAATACCGCTTGAGTTAAAGCATTCTCGGAAAGGTTCAATATAATATCTTCGCTTTTTTTATGCCTGTCTGCATGCTCACTATGTAGCTCTATATTTCGAGCCTTGTCTTGCTTCCAAATGTAAAGCAATAACGATACCATTAATAGGAATAAGCTCCCAACTATCGCAACTGGAAACCAAACGCCGTTATTTGCTTGCTCTATCATTTTCGCTGTTTCATCGTACTTGTCCATATATCCCGTATCATTATTATTATTATTCCAAATGCAAACGCTGCAACGAACTTAGTATACATTGCATTATCGCCACTTGTGTTTAGTACGATGCTAGGTATTTTGAAATTGAACACTTCGAAAAGGAACCCAAAGAAATACCAGGCACCGAAACCTGTTGATATCATTGCAAAAATCCAATGCATTTTCGGGAGTATAAAAGGCAAGCAAATTGCAAAGTAAGATGTGACTAAAAAAGATAGAGAGAAATAGACGTTATCAAAATAAAGTTGATTTGTTTTTACGAACTCACCACTAAAATCTTGCACTAAACCATCAACCGAAAAGATCATCCCTTCCGAAAATAACGGTGGGACAAATGTTGCAAGCGCAATCATTAATACAATTGATATTCCGATTCTCTCCTTCATTATCTTGGGACTCTTGGTCGTAACAATGGCCCACCTTCTAAACTCAATTCATATTCCTCAGTAACACCATTAAATGTTATTGAAAAATAAAGCGTTGATTCTGCGGTTATTTCTGTTACCGCAACTTTGGAACCCTCTTCAAGACTTGACTCTTTATCGCTGCCGTCTGCATCTGTGAAATTATGTTTCATGATATCTGTTTTTAGTTATTGACTTAAAGTCCTAATTCTGTAAATAGTATTATTCTGAAAGGTAAGTATTGTCGTGGGTTTCCAAATAGCTTATTTTCTGGCATCACTGAATGATTAGTAGGGCCATAGGCAAAGTTATTACCTGCATTATTTGGATCCTCACTGCATGATCTAAGTATAGAGGCTGAAGATACATTCAAAGGAGACCAATTTGTTCCAATCGATACTCCAATATTGCTCAAAGTGAGAAGTTCGTTTATGTTTGGTAGTAACCAATCACTAATACCTCCAAAAGTTAACCCAGCTACGTCACTTATATCAGTGTCAAAATTTACACCTGGTATGGGTGTGGTATGCCAACCATAAACTCCCGTTTCCGTAATATTTTCCCAATCGAGCATGATACCATCAGCCTGAATTGTGCCGCCTGTTGTTCCCGTCCATCTTGAATTATTTCCGTATGGATTAAGTCCGGACAATGTAAAGAAATCAACTCCTCTACCTCGTAAAGTATCACCATCATCGTTAGGTGTGGAATTCTGCGCGAATGTTTGACCTGTTTTTGGGGCTATCGTAATTAATGGAAATGGTGCAACTACAGGTTGACAAACAAAGTTTATTCCACTTGGATGAGAAACATCAATTCCATCACTATCTGTAATTGTGATATCTGGTAAAACAGAAACAACATCTGATTGTGCAACTTGTGTTCCACTGTCTAAAATAGTACCATCTGAATTCTTAACCTCATATGCGATATCT
>JBLHOC010000048.1:0-19083 GCA_047620825.1 Bacteroidia bacterium
CTGAACTTAATTTAACCCACTTATTATCAGGTAGTAACGTTGACTGAAAAGGTGTTTTGAATTCTTCAATCGTTAACTGGGCCGGTGAATCATATTTAACCATAAGTGCAATGATTTTTTTATAAAAGTCTATTTCCCCTTGCACTTATGCTACTTTTAAACCCTAAAGTTATCCACTTATTGTCCTGATTATCAATCATATAAATACTTTATCAGCAGACCCTAAATTGGAAAAATTCTATCAGATAGGTGGAAGTTTTTTCTTTGGTGATATAAGTGGTAGGCAGAAAAACTCGTTAGTCCTATTTGGGTATGAAGACTTTGATTTAAGTGCTACAAAGCCAAGTTTTGGGGCAGGTATAAGGTATAATTTTCACCGATATTTTGCTGTTCGCACCACTGTGAATTATGCGTTTCTTTCTCAGTCAGACGCAAAGGCATATTCCACAAGCAGACATTCAAGAAACCTAAGTTTCAGGACCCACCTATTTGAACTTGCAGTAGTAAGCGAGGTTAGGGTTGCAAAATGTAACATTAACTCAGGACATAGTAAAAGTAGCTGGGAATATTACGTTTTTGCAGGTATTGGAGGATTCTATTTCAATCCCAAAGCCCAATACAAAGGGCAATACGTTGCCTTGAGACCGCTAACGACAGAAGGGCCAGGATTATCGCCTAACACAAAACCATACAACACTTTTGCATTGGCTTTACCTGTTGGTGGTGGACTGAGATTGGGTTATGGCTTGGGGAGCTCATTTTTCATTGAATTGGGCTATCGTGTAACCAACACAGATTACATAGATGACGTAAGTACGAGTTATTATCCTCAAGAAGAATTGTTAAATAAGCGCGGAAAGGCTTCAGCTGCATTAAGTTATAGAGGGACAGACCCTTTATATCCAGACGGACGAGATCGAGGAAATAGATTTAACAACGATAGTTATTTCATCATCAATCTTGGCTTTACAACGTCTTTAAAGAGTCTCAAACCAACACGTTTTTACGGTCGTTAATGGCGTTTTGCAGAAAATCTAAAAAACCACACGGAAAATAAATTGAAGCAGGCTTATAATTATTAAGGGTCTGATCTGAGATTGACTCTAATTAAAATTGAACTACAAATCAGTTTTAGTTATGCAAAAGTCTTATCACATATTATTCGCCTTATTATTTATTGTCGTTGCCTGTAACAACACATCTAAAATTCCTGTATACAATCCGGAGTTTGTCCAGCATATATCCGCTTATACGTCAGGTATCATAAACCGAGACGCATCCATACAAGTCGTCATTTCTGAACCAGCAAAAGATTCTAAGGTGTTAAAACTCGATCCAAACGAGTTAATTGATTTTAGTCCGAGCATTAAAGGGACTGCGGTATGGTTGGATAACAGAACAATTGAGTTTACACCGAATAAAAAGTTGCCAAGAGGGACTGTGTACCAAGGAGTTTTTCATCTTGGGCGGATCAAGTCGGTTAAGCGAGAGCTTAAAAAATTCCCTTTCCGTTTCGAGACTAGACAACAACAATTGAACTTAGTGCTAAACGGTTTGCGAACCTACGGAGACAATAACCCTAAATATAGAAAATTATCAGGATACATAGCGGCCGGTGATGCCGATGAATTAGATTTAATAAAACACTGTTTGTCTGCGAAACTGGGAGAACAGGCAGTCCATATCAAATGGACCTCAAGTACAAAGAATGTTTTCAATTTTAAGATTGATAGTCTTGAACGAGGGGAGTTTCAAAAACAATTGACATTACATCTGAATGGAAAAACGGTAGAGTCATCGAGCAAGGATGTTAGAGTAGTGAACATGGCAGGTATGGGTATTTTTAGATTGGAATCTACCAAAGTAACCAATGAGCCAGACCAGAAGGTGGAACTGTTCTTTTCTGACAATCTAAACAGCATACAGAACCTGATAGGCCTCATACTGTTAGACAGTCAGGAAGTCGAAAATTATGAGTTGTCTGGAAACAAACTCACGATTTATCCAAAGGAAAGATTGGTCGGTGATCATAAAATAAACTGTTCTTCAGATATAAAAAACTATGCAGGATATAGACTAAAAAAAGAGGCAAAACGGACCATCTTTTTTGAACAAACGAAACCCAAAATGAGGATGATTGGTAAAGGGACAATTGTGCCAGACGCCAAAGGTGTTGTGTTCCCTTTTGAAACGATGGGGCTTAAAGCTGTCGACGTATGGATATACCAAATCTACGAGAAGAACATTCCGCAATTCTTGCAAGTGAATGAGTTAAAAGGAAACGGCCAACTTCATCGTGTTGGAAAGTTAGTGCATACAGGCAAAGTTGATTTGTCGGTGAACCAAAAACCGTTGGAATCGGAGTGGACAAGATATACGCTTAACATCAGTAAATACATCAACAAAGAGCCGGAAGCCATATACCGTATTTTAATTGGTTATAGAAGTTCATACACCTTCTTTGAGTGTAAAGAGGGAACGACGGATCATAGTATTGGCACGGATGGCATGTACCATGATTATTACAATGGCGAAAACAACAACCTGGTTGGATACACCCCGTGTGATAGACGATTTTATTACAGTGGCTCCCTATGCCGAAACGTGCTCGCATCTGATATTGGATTAATCGTTAAACAAGGTGCTGATTCAAAAACGCATGTTTTTGTAAGTTCTCTCATTACTGCCCAACCTCTTGCAAATACAAAATTGGAATTTGTAACATACCAGAATACAAGAATTAAGACAGGTTATGCAGATCAAATGGGCATGGCGGAATTTAAACTACCCGAAGAGGCGTACATGGTTATTGCTTCATCTGGAAATCAGAAAGGGTATTTAAAACTTGGAAATGGGCGGAATAACTCCACCAGTAAATTTGATGTAGGCGGTGTGAACGGCGCCTCATTAATTGACGGAAAAATATATACGGAGCGTGGTGTATGGCGTCCTGGAGACAGCATTTATACGTGTTTCACTTTGCAAGACAAGCAAAACCAACTTCCCAACAATGCACCCGTCCGTTTTGAGTTGTTAAACCCACAAGGTCAAGTGGTTTACAATAAAGTAAGAACCACTTCAGTAGGTGATGTCTACGATTTCAGAACAGCAACACAAAGCCAATGGCCAACGGGGAACTACACAGCCAGAGTTAAAGTAGGTGGATCAACCTATTACAAAACATTAGCAATCGAGACTGTTAAGCCCAACAGATTAAAAATCGTTTTGAGCGTTAAAGACAGTATGATTACGGCAAGAACCGACAACGAAGTAACCCTTCAAGGTAAGTGGCTACATGGGGCACCAGCGCCGAATTTAAAGTATAATGTTAAAGGTCGTTTGACACCTGTAACAACCACATTTGAAAAATATAAAGGATTCGATTTCGACGATATTACCAAGAGCGCTTCAACTAAGGAAATGATATTGTCGGAAGGCGTATTGGATGAAAATGGGGAAGCGATTTTTAAACCAGAACTGTACCTTAATAGCCAGGTTCGAGGAAGTTTAAAGGTGGATTTGATGGCCAAGATTTTCGAGAAAGGCGGCAACTTCAGTCAGGATTATGGCACCTTCCCTGTTAAAGCATACCGAAGTTATGTGGGCATAGAATCGCCCAAAACAAACGATAATGACAACAGTCTAGAGACGGATCAAAAGCATACGTTTAGATTGGTTAACGTAACAGAAAAAGGTCAACCCATTTCAGGTAAGAAATTACAGGTTAAAATTTACAAAATCGATTGGAATTGGTGGTGGGACAACAACGGGAGCCTATCTACTTACATGCAATCTAAAAGTTTGTATCCTGTTTTGGATACCGTAACAATGACAGATGGCAAAGGATTGTCGGCAGCAAATTTCACACTACCATATCCAAATTGGGGTAGGTTTATAATGATAGCCAAAGATCCAGTTTCGAACCATAAAAGTGCACACACTTTTTACATCGACTGGCCATATTGGAAACGTGGGAATAGAAATAAAACCACGCAAGCAAAAACCATAGTCTTAACGAGTAACAGAAAAAGCTATGCGGTAAACGAAAAGGTGAACGTAACAATACCATCTTCGGATTTTGGCAGAGCACTGGTTTGTATTGAAAATGGGTCTTCGATATTGAAAAAATTCTGGATCAACGGAAAAAAGGGCGAGACCAAATTTAGCTTTACAACGACAGCTAAAATGACACCGAATGTATACGTCCACGTAAGCTACTTACAGACGTATAAACACAAAGACAATGATTTACCAGCTAGGCTTTATGGGATTTTACCCATAAAAGTAGAGAACAAAAAGAGTCATCTTCATCCGCAACTTATTGTAAAAGATGAAATCAGACCTGATCGCAAAGAGTTGGTTCAAGTAAAAGAAAAATACGGCAGACCAATGACTTACACCTTGGCCGTAGTGGATGAGGGATTATTGGATCTCACACATTTCAAGACACCTAAATTATGGCACCATTTTTATCAGAAACAAGGCTTAGGTGTTCGTACTTGGGATTTGTATGATGAAGTGATGGGCGGTTTTGCAGGTAAATATGGTAATGTGCTAAGTGTTGGTGGAGACGAAGAAGGTGGTGTAGACGAATCGGTACATAAGGCAAATAGATTTAAACCAGCTGTGAAATTTTTAGGACCGTTTACATTAAAACCGGGCAGAACCGCGAAACATTACATCGAAATGGGCGCATACATTGGTGCAGTTAGAATGATGGTTATTGCTCGAAAAGGGGACGCTTATGGCGAAGCTGAAAAAAGTGTTAAGGTTAAGAAACCGATCATGATTCTTCCAACTTTACCACGTGTATTAAGCCCAGGGGAAACCATACAAATACCGGTTACAGTTTTTTCTCTGGCTGATGGTCAAAAAAAGGTGTTGGTCTCCTTAAAATCAAATGATGGTCTGAAGATAATAGGCCCAACAACTAAATCGATTGATTTTAGTAAACCAGGTGATGAAACAGTTTACTTCTTAGCTGAAGTGGCTGAAAAAGTGGGGATCGCAAGTGTTGATGCTACTGCTACTGAAGGGAAAGAAAAGGCGTCAAAATCTATTGAAATTGCGATTAGAACGCCAAACCCAGTCGTTACTGATGTTGCTGACTTGACGGTCCAACCTGGTCAAGTGTTGAACTCAAATGTAATACTAGAAGGCTTGGTTGGAACCAACAACTGCGCGATTGAGGTATCTGCATTACCGCCGTTGAATTTGCACTCACGTTTAGACCAACTTCTACAATACCCACATGGTTGTGTAGAGCAAACCACAAGTGCAGTATTTGCCCAATTATTTGTTGGCGACATACTTACGTTGTCGGAAGACCAAATGTTTAGAGCAGGTGAAAATATTCAAGCTGCAATTAGACGACTTCGGTTGTTTCAGAACAGTACTGGTGGATTAGGTTACTGGCCTGGTGCCCAAGAAAGTAGTGCATGGGGATCAAACTACGCTGGGCATTTTTTACTACTCGCCCAACAAAAAGGATATAAGGTAGACAAGGCTTTCATGAAGAAATGGTTGTCGTACCAACAAAACGCATCCAAGAATTATAACAAAGTGCGTTATGGAGACGACCTAGTACAAGCCTACCGTTTATATACGCTGGTGTTGGCAGGCAAGCCAGATTTGGCATCTATGAACCGAATGAGAGAACGAAACAGTTTAACACCAACGGTAAAATGGAGATTAGCTGCTGCTTACGCCAAGGCTGGGATGCCGGAAGTAGCCAACAGTTTGGTGAATAATTTGACATTTGAAACGATGAAATATAACACAGGACATGGCCATACTTTTGGGAGTAGTCTGCGTGATAAAGCGATGATTTTAGAAACACTTGGGCTGCTCGGTCAAGAACTGCGATACGCCGATTTAATGAAAGACATTGCCAAGCAATTGTCCTCAAAACGTTGGTTAAGTACGCAAGAAACCGCCTATAGTTTAATCGCCATTTCAGGTATTTATGAGAAAAGCAAAGGGAATGGAGAGTTGTATTTTAATTTCAAACGCGGTGGGCACAATCAAATCGTTAAGACCGGAAAAGCGATGTTTCAGAAAGAACTGATTAGAAATGCTGGACGCAAAACGATACCGATTCAAATCCAAAATAAAGGAGAGGGATTGTTATTTGTTCGGTTGATTAAAAACTATGTGCCGCTTCAATCTGATACCGTAAAAAAACAAAGTCACATTGCCATGGATATTCGATATGTGGATTATAACGGAATGACTGTAGACCCTTCTAAGTTGATCCAAGGAACAGAGTTTAAGGGCATTATTCGAATTAAGAGCGGAGGCATTAAAGGGTATTTAAAAGACTTGGCTTTGTCATACATGATACCAACCGGCTGGGAAATTGAAAACACCAGACTGTATGGTGGTGAGCAACAGAGTTATGTATACCGAGACTATAGAGATGATCGTGTGTATACGTATTTCAATATGCGTAGTAGCCAACAGTTGACGTATGAGTTTAAACTCACAGCGACATATGCAGGACGGTTCTACCAGCCGACCGTCTCCGTAGAAAGCATGTATGACAATACAGTTGTTGCAACTCAACCAGGAGGCTGGGTAGAAGTGGTGGAACAGACAGCGTCACTGCCATAAGTTGACTTGGATATGCTGTATAATTGTAAGATGACCACGGAATTGCCTTACAAAGAAATCATATCCAAACTCATTGTTATGGACAACACACTTGAAAAAGTGATGGCATCGGTTCAAAAAGAAATTCAACCGATGCCTAGTGTTGACATCTACATGAGTTTAATGCACTCCATAGTTTCTCAGCAGTTGTCGACCAAAGTTGCTGATATCATTTGGCATCGTTTTTTAGAGTTGTTTCCAAACCGTGAACCAACGCCCACAATGGTCGTAAACCAAGAATTCCAAACGTTAAGAGCGGTAGGTTTGTCTGGAGCCAAGTCTAATTATATTCAAAATGTGGCGCAGTTTGCGCTCTCCAATGACATGTTGATTGATAAATTAGTATTGATGTCAGATGAGGAAGTAATCTCGTATTTAACTGCAATTAAAGGTGTTGGAAAGTGGACCGTCCAAATGACATTGATGTTTCCACTGGATCGACCAAACGTCTTTCCTATTGACGATTTAGGCATTCAAACGAAAATGAAATCGTGGTATAATTTGAAGAGTGAGAAGAAACAGTTAAAAACTGAGATGGAAGCAATCGCACTGAAATGGGAGCCTTTTAGGAGTTTAGCTTGTAAATACCTTTGGGCCTCGAAAGTAGTAAAAAGCTAAATGTTGTAACTTTCAGGAAATAATAAGGATATGAAATTAAGACGTTTCACATTTTCAACGGTTTTTCTTTTAGCTATTGTGAGTCAGTCTTTCGGGCAGAATTACATTGACACACTATATCAAATTAAGACGGATAAGGATATATCCTATGGTTCCGCAACAGATGTAGCTGGAAACGTTCGCGATCTTAAAATGGACATTTCTTATCCCACAAATGATTCAGTCAAACCATGTGGAAGACCAGTTATGATTATTATACACGGTGGGTCATTTATGGCAGGAGATAAAGGAGATGGCTCGCTTACCACATTAAGAGAAGAGTTTGCGAAAAGAGGTTATGTAACAGCATCTGTAAATTACAGATTAGGGATGTTTCAAACGGATAGATCCATAAACTGCAATGTCTCAACATTATGGGCAAGTTGGAACTGCCTAAATATGACGGATTCAAGTGAATGGTATCGCGCTTACTATAGAGGCATCCAAGATGTACATGGAGCAATTCGTTATATAGTAAACAATAGAAATGAGCACAAACCAAATCCTAATAATGTTTTTGTCGTAGGCGAAAGTGCCGGCGGTTTTATAGCAATGGGCGTTGGTTTTATGGATGACACCACAGAGGTTATGCAAGGGCTTACAGCGAAAATGGCCAACGTTAAGCCACCAAACAAGATTTACGAAAATGCATGCATCATTGGTCAAGGACTAGATACATTCATAGCCTCAATGCTGCTAACACGACCAGCATTAGGAGATTACTGGGGAAATTTAAACCCACCATTACAAAATAGTTACACCATACGAGGTGTAGGTAATTTTTACGGCGGGGTATTTCAAGACATTTTTGAAAGCCATAGTTCCGTTACGCCTGTTCTCTACACCTATCATCAACCGAATGACTTACTTGTACCAATTGGTAAGAACCGAATTTTCGCCGGCTTGAATGCCTGTGCTATGGGCCTTCCTTTTAATTGTCAAGGCATCACTAATCGTCCGATGATGTATGGATCTCAAGCGATCATAAATTTGATTGACACCGCAAAAGAAGACGGAAAGAGAGTTCCTAAATACCAATTTGACAAAACGACCAACAATGCCAATTGTGCCACTCAAATAGCAAATCCTTCAACAACAGGTCATGCATTCGATAACTTTACATTGCGTCGTTCCAATATGGCCAAGATTTTTGCTGAAGCGATAGACACCTGTCAAACGAACGGCGTTAGGTTGATACAAAAACACTTAGCCATATCCATATTCCCAAACCCCAATCACGGTTCAAGTGGTGTAACATTGGTAGGCTTTTTACCTGAATCGTCGGCTGTGCAGTTGTGCGACCTAAACGGCAATATTTTGCAACAATGGGAGATTGCAAAAACACAGCATAAGTCTGTTTTACATTGGGATCAATCAAGGCTTGCTGAAGGCATTTATATAATTCGTATTTCCGACGGTAATCAAACGATCAACAAAAGAATAATCGTTCTGAATTAAATAGATATTTTACTATTGCGGCATGGCAGGACTTTACGTGCATATACCATTTTGTAGAAAGGCATGCCATTACTGTGATTTTCATTTTGTCACGTCTTTGGCGAAGCGTACCGAAATGATAGACGCTATATGCAAAGAAATCATAGATAGAAAAGACGAACTCAAGCAAACACCTGTAGAAACTATTTATTTTGGGGGAGGAACGCCAAGCGTATTGTTGGCAAAAGAACTCAACCGAATTTTGGATGTCATACACCAGAATTATTCCGTCTTACCAAGTATCGAACTCACTTTTGAGGCCAACCCTGATGATTGTTCCATGAATAACTTAACCATGTGGAAGGATGCTGGAATCAACAGATTAAGTATTGGTGTTCAGTCGTTTAACCAGGCAGATTTAGATTGGATGAATCGTTCGCACGATAGTCTTCAAGCAACACAAGCTATTGACAATGCAAACAACGCAGGTTTTGATGCTATCAATTTAGATTTGATATATGGCGTCCCTTCTATGTCAACAGAAACGTGGCATAATAATGTAAAAACGGCGTTAGCATTGTCCATCGACCACATCTCTGCGTACGGCTTAACAGTAGAAAAAGGCACGGCATTACACCACTTCATCAAAACAGAAAAGTATCCAAAGTTAAAAGACGAAAAAGCAGCAGAAGAGTTTGAGTATTTTCATAATGAAATTCTTACAAAGGGATGGGAGCAATACGAAATATCTAACTATTGCAAGCCAGGCAGGTATGCGCGACACAACACCAATTACTGGAAACAAAAACCGTATTTAGGCATTGGGCCATCTGCCCATTCTTATGCTGAAGGCCGCCGCCGCTGGAACATAGCCAACAACACGAAGTATATAAAAGCCATTAATGAAGGAAATGAATATTTTGAAGTTGAGACCCTATCCAGGCAGGATAGAATCAATGAACACATCATGCTTGGCCTTAGAACGAAATGGGGAATAGACTTATCTGAGACGAAGAAGTTGTTCGACTACGATCTTGTAAATAGTAACAAAAAGGCAATTGACACATTTATAAATAAAGGTCAAATGACACGCAATAATTCCAAATTGTGCTTAACAACAACAGGGAAATTATTTGCTGATTACATCGCATCCACACTGTTTGTAGTCTAAAATCAAAAATCTTATTAATAATTGGACTTGTTATTTTATCTTTGTGAAAATTCTAGAACTTCATTCGTTTTACAGTAAAATCCAAAGCAGGTTTTTTAAGGTGTACGAGTTGAAGATAGATTCGGGCAATTAAAATATACATGGGTAGATCACAAGAAACGTTTGGCAAGAAAGAAGTAAGAAACAAAAAGGCCAAGAAGAAACGCGACAAAGAAGCCAAAAGGCAAGAAAAGCGTGGCATCGAAAAAAAGAGTGGCGAGGACATGATTTCGTACGTTGACGCAAACGGAAATTTCTCAGACACACCACCAGATCCAAGCTTAAAAGAAGAAATCGAAGTCGAAAGTATTTCGATAAGTGTTTCGAAACGTGAAGATGTCGAAGAAGAAATCGAACGTTCAGGAACGGTTACTTTTTTCAATGACGACAAAGGATTTGGATTTATAAAGGACAGTATTACTGGCGAAAGCGTATTTGTTCACATCAACAATACGTTAGAACCAATCAAAGAAAACAATCTTGTTAAGTTCGAGGTTGAGATGGGAACGCAAGGACCTGTTGCGGTAAAAGTCGAAGTTAAGAGATAGCCCTATCTTCTTCTAGACCTGTTACCGTAAGACGATTTAGGCTTCGCCGAATTATTACGATTATTATTTCTAGGTTGTCGGTGTTTATTTGCAGGCGCAGCTTGTTTTGGAGGCACTATATCCGTTGGTTCGTATCCTTCAAGAGTTTTGTTCTTTGGAGTAATCCCAATCAGTTTTACAATATCTTTTAAGAGTGGTACTTCTTCAATACTGACCAAGGAAACGGCTTCTCCGCTTTCACCAGCACGACCAGTTCTTCCAATACGATGTACATAATCTTCTGGGACGTTAGGAATTTCATAATTGACTACATGTGGCAATAATGGAATATCCAAGCCTCTTGCTGCGATATCCGTAGCAACGAGCACCCGAACACCACCTTTTTTAAAGTCAGCCAAGGCCTTTGTTCTGGCATTTTGACTTTTATTTCCATGAATAGCAACGGCACTAATCCCATTTTTATTCATCTTCTCTGCTAATTTGTTCGCACCGTGTTTGGTTCGAGTAAATACCAAAACTTGTTGCCATTTCCCATCTTTTATGAGCTGCATAATGAGCTGAGGCTTTTTCTTTTTATCCACCCGATAAACACTTTGCTCTATTTTTTCAACTGTTGTGTTTTCAGGCGTCGCTTCAACTAATTTGGGGTTATGTAAAAAGCTACCAGCTAACTCCTTTATCTCTTTTGAGAATGTAGCTGAAAAAAGCAGATTCTGTCTTTCAGCAGGAAGGAGCTTTAATATACGTTTGATGTCTCGTAGAAAACCCATGTCCAACATCCTATCTGCTTCATCAAGAACGAGGTGTTCCACTTCGTGTAATGACAGTTTTCGTTGAGATTCTAGATCAAGTAACCGGCCGGGCGTTGCAACTAAAATGTCTATACCTTGACGCAACTTCGTAATCTGTGGATTGGCACTAACACCACCAAAAACAACAGTAGAACGAATATCTAAAAAGCGACCATACTGCTCCAAGTTAGCAAGTATTTGAGCTGCTAATTCTCGCGTTGGAGTTAGTATTAAAACCTTTATTGCTCTCCGTTTTCTAGTCGGACTTTCAGAAAGTATTTGCAACAGGGGTAAAGTAAAACCTGCGGTTTTTCCAGTTCCTGTTTGTGCAGAAGCGAGTAAGTCGCCACCTTCAAAAACTGCTGGAATTGACTTTTCTTGTATAGTTGTCGGATTTTGATAACCTTGAAGGCGTAAGGCCTCTAATAAAGGTTTTGACAGACCCAATGATTTAAATGACATGTTTCAGTTGTATTAGAGATGACAATCGAACTAAATGCCATTTCAGAAATGTTCAACGAAGATAAAGAGTTTATAAAGGAGAGCAAGGATAAGTTGTAACTTGCTATGGTCTTTATGTATACAGTTTTAATCACAGGCGGGTCTGGTCTAATTGGAAAGCACCTAAGCCAAGTCTTAACTGACAAGGGTTATAGCGTTCGATTTCTCGGCAGAAAAAAGCACAATCACGTTCCATACGAGCAATTTGTTTGGGATATTCACGCGGGCACAATAGACGATGAAGCGTTTCGAAACCTTGATTTCATTATTCACCTGGCTGGTGCAAACATCAGTGAAGGCCAATGGACGCAGAGTCGGAAGCAAGAAATTATCAGGAGTCGCGTGGATTCAACCAACTTATTATACGAAGGTGTAAAAAGAAACAAGGTGGACTTAAAGGCCATAATCGCATCTTCCGCCATTGGCTTTTATGGTGCCGTAACGAATGCTACTGTCTATGCTGAAACGGATGCACCTGCTTCAGATTATATCAGTCAGGTGTGTGTTGAATGGGAGCAAGGAACGAAACCATTTAATGAAATACCAACACGTTTGGTGACCATGCGAACAGGAGTTGTTTTTACGCAGACAGGTGGACCATTGGGAAAAATGGTAGCACCGATTAAGTACGGGATTGGATCTGCTTTGGGTAAAGGAAGCCAATATCTCCCGTGGGTTCATATCGATGATCTATGCGCCATTTTTGTTCAGGGGATAGAAAACCCACAAATGGTAGGTGTTTATAATGCAGTTGCTCCAGAACATGTCACAAATGCTGAGGTAACTAAAGCCATAGCTCAGGCTATTGGTCGAAAAATTTGGCTACCCAATATTCCGTCTTTTGTTTTGAAATTGATTTTTGGCGAAATGGCCGTAATATTTTTAGAAGGCAGTCGAGTATCAGCAAATAAAATACAAGAAACAGGGTTTGCTTTCACTTATCCCACGGTAGCAAAAGCACTCACCAACCTGCTTAAAAAGTAGGTTTACTTATTGAATTCTCTAGGATGTGCGTATTTGTATAGATCATCTTGTGGCAGGTTTTTGAAATATTCATAAGTGATTTTCAAACCTTCCTGACGACTGTATGTTGGCTCCCAATTTAGAATCGACTTGGCTCTAGTGATGTCTGGTTTTCGTTGCTTAGGATCATCTTTAGGCAAATCCTTCAAGACTATCTTTTGATCTGTACCGGTCAAAGCAATGATTTCTTTAGCAAAGTCCAATATGCTGATTTCATCCGGATTCCCAATGTTAACGGGATCAGGATAATCACTGTGTAGCAGTCTGTAAATGCCTTCAACTAAATCGTCTACGTAGCAAAAACTTCTAGTCTGACTACCATCACCAAATACAGTTATGTCTTCACCTCTAAGTGCTTGGCCAATAAAAGCAGGTAATGCCCGACCATCATTTAGACGCATACGTGGACCATAAGTATTGAATATTCGAACTATTCTGGTTTCTACACCATGGAAGGTGTGATATGCCATGGTCATGGCTTCTTGAAAACGTTTTGCTTCATCATAAACACCACGAGGTCCCACTGGGTTTACATTCCCCCAATAGTCTTCGTTTTGCGGATGAACCATAGGATCGCCATATACTTCAGATGTAGATGCAATCAACATTCGAGCGCCTTTTGCCAATGCTAGTCCAAGGCAATTATGCGTTCCCAAAGAACCAACTTTAAGCGTTGGAATTGGAATTTTCAAATAGTCTATTGGGCTGGCAGGAGAAGCAAAATGCAAGATGTAATCAAGTTCACCAGGAATATGGATATACTTGGAAACATCGTGATGATAAAACTCAAACTGAGCCAAAGGCATCAAGTGTTCGATATTTTTTAGGTCTCCTGTGATGAGATTGTCCATGGCAATGACATGAAAACCTTCTTTAATAAAACGATCACACAGATGCGAACCTAAAAATCCCGCACCACCTGTTATTAGTACCTTTTTCATTTAATTGTTTCTCTACCTATGGAATAATAATTATACCCTTCTTCACTCATTTTTGATAGGTTGAATAAATTTCTTCCGTCAAAAATGATTTTATTTTTCAATGCATCACCCATGCGTTCAAAATTTGGATTTCTAAACTCCGACCATTCTGTAGCAATAATTAAGGCATCAGCACCTTCTAACGCGCTGTACATATTGTCTGTATATCCAACCTTATCTCCAACTACTTTCTTCACGTTCGCCATTGCTTCCGGATCAAACGCAGTAACTTCTGCTCCGGCTTTCGTCAGTTCTTCAATCAGATACAACGCAGGCGCCTCCCTGATGTCATCCGTATTAGGTTTAAAGGCTAAGCCCCATAAAGCAAAACGCATTCCTGATATATTATTATTGAAATGTGCTTTAATTTTTGGGATTAAATATGTTTTTTGAGATTCATTAACCTCTTCAACAGCGTTCAATATCTTAAAATCGTAATCAACTTCTGCTGAACTACGCACCAACGCTTTAACGTCTTTTGGGAAACAAGATCCACCATAACCAATACCTGGAAACAAGAAACGATTTCCAATTCTTGTATCCGTACCAATTCCCTTTCTTACCTTATCTACATCTGCACCAACCAATTCACACACACGTGCGATTTCGTTCATGAATGTAATTTTTGTAGCCAGAAATGAATTGGCAGCGTACTTTGTTAATTCCGCAGATTTTTCATCCATAAAGATAACGGGGTTACCTTGACGTACAAAAGGCGCGTACAATTCGTCCATGAGCTTTTTAGCTTGGTCAGAACTACAGCCAACCACTACGCGGTCAGGCTTCATAAAATCGTCTACTGCAACACCTTCTCTTAAAAATTCAGGATTTGAGACAATATCGAAATCTCCTTTATAGTTTGCTGCTACCGCATTGTGCACCTTATCAGCTGTACCTACTGGTACTGTGCTTTTGTCTACAATAACCTTGTATTCGGTCATTATTTTACCCAAGTGTTCAGCAACCCCTAACACATAAGAAAGGTCTGCAGACCCATCTTCTCCAGGAGGCGTTGGCAGTGCTAAAAAAATAATTTTAGCATCCTTTATGGCATCTTCAACATTGGTTGTAAAATGTAATCTACCTTCCTTTAGGTTTCGTTCAAATAACTTCTCTAATCCAGGTTCGTAGATGGTAATTTTTCCTGATTTTAGGCTATTGACTTTGCTTTCGTCAATATCCACACATGTAACGTGGTTACCAGTTTCAGCAAAACATGTTCCTGAAACTAATCCTACATAACCGGTTCCTATAACTGCAATTTTCATTTTATGCTAGGTAAATTTTAATATGGTATTAATAATGGTATTTATCTGACCATCAGTCAACTCAGTACTCATTGGTAATGATAAAACACGGGTGCAAAGGTCATCAGTTACGGGGAAATTTCCAACCCCTTTGTAAGCCTCTTGTTTGTTGAGCGGAATTGGATAGTATACCATGCTTGGGATATCATTATCCGCCAAGAATTGTTTTAAAGCATCACGGTCTAAACCTTTGATTTTTAGGGTGTATTGGTGGAAAACATGACTTGATTTTGGATCTCTGACTGGAATCTCAATAGCGGGGTGATCCTTAAATGCAGCATCGTATTTACTTGCCACAGATTGTCTAGAGGCACTAAATTCATCCAGATATTTAAGTTTAACATCAAGAATTGCAGCTTGGATGGTATCAAGCCTTGAATTAACGCCAACAACACTATGGTGATATTTTACTTTTTGGCCATGATTGCAAATCATTTTAGCTTTGGCAGCCAATGCATCGTCGTTTGTGTAAATGGCTCCACCATCACCATAGCAGCCTAAATTTTTGGATGGGAAAAACGAGGTCGTTCCAAAGTCACCCATTGACCCAGCTGCAAAGGTTTGTTTATCGTCCAGGGTATATGATGCACCAATGGCCTGCGCCGTATCTTCAACGACATAAATATTATGTTTTTTGGCAATCTTTAAAATAGACGCCATATCTGCGCATTGTCCAAACAAATGAACCGGGACAACTGCTTTAGTTTTTGAAGTTATACTGGCTTCAAAAGCGTCTACATCTATCTGAAAAGTGTCTGGGTAAACATCAACAAGTACTGGCGTCAAACCCAGTAAAGCAATAACTTCTGCTGTGGCAACGTACGTAAAGCAAGGTACAATAACCTCGTCTCCAGGCGTTAATTCTAAAGCCATAAGCGCCACCTGAAGCGCGTCAGTGCCATTGGCACATGGAATAACATGTTTAACCCCTAAATATAGTTCAAGGTTCCGAGCGAACGCTTGTACTTTTGGGCCATTGATGAAACTTGTTGAGTCAATTACGGATTGGATTGCTTCGTTAATTTCATCCTTTATTTTAAGATACTGACCTTTTAGGTCAACCATCTGTATAGACATACCTTCGTAATATTGGCTGCAATATTAACCAAAACTTTACCTTATCTCCTTAATTGTACGTTATTTGCTCCGTTAAATCTATACAATGAATAGTACTTTCCGATGTCTCATTTTCTTTTGTTTAATTGTTTTCTGCGCCGTTGAATCATACGGACAGGAGAAGGCAATTTTCCAAGCTAAACAAGGTTATTTATTTGACGTTCAATACGGCATGCAATCGCCCAAAGGTGATTTAGTAGATAGATTTGGGCGGAATTCCACCTTGGGTTTTGGCGTACGGTATAAGTTTGAAAAAGGCTGGACGTTAGGTGTTAAATACAACTGGATGTTTGGTAACAAAGTGAAAGAAGCCAATATGTTTGACTCTATATTTGGAGCTACAGGTGAAATTATTGATAAGGATGGATTGTTCTCTGAAATTCGCTTGAATCAGAGAGGGCATACTTTTACACTCAACGGTGGGCGCTTATTCCCGATTTTAAAAACCAATAAGAACTCCGGTATTTTGATTGATTTTGGATTTGGATTTATGCTGCATCGCATTGATATTTTTGCATCTTCTCTTACTGTCCCACAAATAACTGAAGACTATGAAAAAGGGTATGATAGATTAACAGGCGGAATGGCTTTCACACAGTTTATTGGCTACCAACACTTAGACCCAAAGAAACGGTTGAATTTCCAAATTGGGTTTAGCTTTCAGCAGGCTTTTACGCAAAGTATGCGCACAATCGACTTTGACACCAGGAAATATAATCCCGCCAAACGAACGGATCTATTGCAGGGTTTACGTATTGGCCTCATGTTGCCGGTGTATACTAAAAGACTTAGTGAGGAAGAATTTTTTATTGATTGATGCGCGTTGTTTACACGCTAGTTGTTGAATTAATAAGTTGGTTGCTTCCAGTAATTGGCTTGTTCTCCCCAAAAATTAGAATTTTCAACGCACAACGTAAAACAACGTTTGCAGATTTAAAAAATTGGAAGCGTAAAACCTCGAATAAACCAGTCTTGTGGCTTCACTGTGCGTCGCTTGGAGAATATGAGATGGTCGTCCCTATTATTTCATCTCCAGACATACAAGCCAAGTTTGAAATTGTTGTAAGCTTCTTTTCTGCCTCAGGTTATAAGCATGCTCAGACCCAAGATTTGGTCTCGTGTACCTTCTATTTGCCACTTGACAGACAGCGTGATATGCGCAAATTGGTGTCTGAGGTCAACCCAACAGTATTCGTTCTAGCCAAATATGACTTCTGGCTCAACCTTATGGCGGCATTAGAGGGCCAAGGGTGTAACAGAATTCTTGTCAATGGATTGCTTCGTGAAAAGCAATTTATTACTTCGGCAATAGCGGGTTCGTGGCGTAGTTGTTTGAAAAAGTTTTCGAAACTATACGTTCAAAACGAGGCGTCATATGAAATATTGAAACAGTGGAGTTTTACCAATGTGACACTTTCAAAAGATCTTAGGTACGATCGAGTCGTTCAGCTGAAATCTTCCAGCCACCAAATCAAACGAATCGAAGCATTTGTTGATGGCAAACCAACCTTGATTTTGGGGAGTTCATGGCCTGAAGAAGAAAATATTGCTTTACAGTATTTAGATGCTACTAAATCGAATATTAAGGTCATCGTAGCACCACACGATATTAGTGGAGCCCACATTGCCAACCTTCAACATCAGTTTAGATCATATAAGCCAACCTTATTTTCTAATAACAGCGACGTTTCCGCTTCTCAGGTGCTTATTCTCGATACCATTGGTCAACTATCTAGTGCTTACCAATATGCAACAATTGCATTTATTGGTGGCGCATTTGGTAAGGGATTGCACAATATATTAGAAGCTGCAGTATACGGTTTGCCGATCTTTACTGGACCAAACATTGACCGGTTTCCAGAAGCAATCGAATTGCAACAACTTGCCGTGCTTCATACGGTCGGTAGTGACCCGCGAGAGTTCATCGAACTCGGGCTTAATTACGAGCAAAATGAAGATCAAATATCAAAAGTTAAGGAATCCTTATCTAAGTGGTTTGAAGATCAAACGGGAGAAACTAAACAGATAGCGGCATTCATTTTATCCGTTTCTGTGTGATGTTGTAACAGCCATTAATCAAAAAAACACCAGGTTTTTATTCAATGTGACCAGCAGCTATTAAATTGCACAGCTATGAAGTCAAATACCTACCGCCTTTTTATACTTTGTTTTTTTGTTTTAGCCACTACCACCAGCAGTTTGGCTCAGAAAAAGTCAACAAAAAATACAAGTGAAACAACCCTGAAGAGTGCAACATTTAGTGGGTTAAAATTTCGCTCTGTTGGTCCAGCACTTACTTCTGGGAGAATTAGTGACATTGCTGTAAACCCTGATAACACGGTAGAATATTTTGTTGCAGTAGCCTCAGGAGGTGTTTGGAAAACTAGTAATGCAGGAATTACATATACACCTGTATTTGATAAGCAAGGAAGTTATTCGATTGGATGTGTTTCCATCGCTCCATCTAATTCGAATGTGGTATGGGTTGGTACTGGTGAGAATAACAATCAAAGAAGTGTCGCTTATGGAGATGGCGTTTACAAGTCAGAAGACGGAGGTAAAAGCTGGAAGAATATGGGGCTAAAAACTTCCGAACATATTGGCAAAATACTAATCCACCCAACGAATAGTGATATAGTATATGTTTCAAGTATGGGTCCCCTTTGGAATGCTGGTGGAGAGCGAGGCATTTATAAAACATTGGACGGTGGTAAAACCTGGAGTCAAATATTTGAAATTGATGAACATACGGGAGTGGCAGATATGCAAATGGACCCAAGAAATCCTGATGTTATTTATGCTGCATCTCAACAAAGGCGTAGACATGTATTTACGTATATCGGAGGAGGGCCAGGCTCGGGT
>JBLHOC010000049.1:0-18904 GCA_047620825.1 Bacteroidia bacterium
ATTTCTCTAAACGGAAATGAATACGAAAGATTTACAGACTATGTGACTTATGAGGCTGTATTTGGTGGGACAATGATTGTTAACCGTGATGGGGAGCAGAAAACTATCGAAATACCTGGCAATCTATTCAAGCAATTGTCTCGCTCAAAAGGCATGTTTATTGATTCGAGAAGCGAAGTGCTGGTTAAAGAAAACCCCAAAGAAGGTGGAGGCGCATTTGACGCAGGCCTGCTTAAAGGAGATCATATCGTTTCTATTAACGATACAAGCATTTTAAGTTTTACGCATTTTACTAAAATGTTAGGTGCCAATAAAGGGAAAGATATAAATCTCGCATACAACAGAGCCAATTCACTGACAACGGTGGTCGCTCACATTGACTCAGCCGGAATTCTAGGGTTTAAACCGAAACTTGCGCGTTATCCAGATCAACGAAAAAAATATACACTTGGTTCAGCTATATCCTTCTCATGGAAAGAAAGTTGGGAAGCCGTGTATTACAATGCATTAGGTTTAGTTAAAATGGCCAAAGGTGATGTGCCGGTCAAAGAAGTAAAAAGTGTAATCGGAATGGCATCGTTTTTTGGTGGCACGTGGGACTGGGGCTGGTTTTGGCGCATGACAGCTATGATATCCTTGGCATTGGCATTTATGAATGCGTTACCGATACCTGCACTTGACGGGGGGCATATGATGTTTTTAACCTATGAGATGATTGTTGGTAAACCTGCACCAGAGAGAGTGTTGCTCGTTGCACAGTACATTGGCATGGGAATACTGTTAACCCTTATGGCATTGACCATGGGGAATGATATTTGGCAAATAGTTAAATCATATTTCTAATACCCTTGGAATCTAATTATTTCGAACACTTCGATTTACCAGTCAGTTTTCTACCTGACCTGGAGGTGCTGCGTAAAAAATATCTTGATTTTTCAAAACAACATCACCCAGATTATGCTGCTGGCGATGACCAAGCGTATGAACAGGCATTAATGAAGACATCTTTCAATAATCAGGCATACAAGACATTGTCAGAAGAATTTGAGAGAGTTAGATATACGTTAGAACTGTTAGAGCAGCCCATAGCACAAGACGACAAATTACCACCAGCGTTTTTAATGGAAATGATGGATTGGAATGAGCGTATAATGGAAGCAGGTATGGAGGAGGATTCTAATAAGCTAGGAGAAATCGCTGCGGAGTTTAATGTGTTAGAAACGCAGTTTGAAAATCAAATGCATGAAGGCTTAAAGTCATTTGAAACCACGACAGATAGGCGCTTTTTAGATGACATAAAAAAATCTTACTTAGAACGAAAATATCTGTTGCGATTACGAGATTCAATAAATAAATTTGCACGCCTTTAAAAAGGACTACCAAATCAGATTAATAATGCCCAGATGGCGGAATTGGTAGACGCGTTGGTCTCAAACACCAATGTCTTCGGACGTGCCGGTTCGACCCCGGCTCTGGGTACTTCACACAAAAATGCCCCTGTATGTTATGGTGACTACGGGGGATTTTTTTTGCAATCGACTTCTTAACTTCGTTATATGATCCGCACTACATTTGTAGAGCAAGTTTGTAATTTGTGCGTTTTTTCATTGTCCGTAGTCCCTTCGCACAGTCCAAACTTTGGACTACGGACAGTGAGGAATTCCTGTAACCACAAGAGACACACCTGTTTCAACACACAAAGAGATTCCGATCAGGATAGATTTATTGGGAAGCCGGAGGGAGGATGGTGATGTCAAAATGTTTTAAGATCAAACAAATGGCACAAATGTCAAAAGGATTTTTATTACTGATTTTATCGATTTCTTTCTTCGGAAACATATCTGCACAAACAGATTCAGCTGAAGATGACGATTTGTATACACGACAAACGATTGAATCGAAGGCACAATTTCCGGGTGAGCACGAATCTATGATTCGCTTTAAAGCTCAAAATTTGGAATACCCGCAATTTGCTCAGGAAGAAGCGATTAGTGGGACCGTGGTAATCACTTGTGGTAGAGGCCAATGGGAGTCTTACAGATATTAAAGTTGCGTCAAAAAAAAACTAGGCTTTGGTCTTGAAGAAGCAGCAATTGCTGTGATTAAAAAATTTCTAATATTTAAACCAGCCACAAGACAAGACGAACCGGTTCGTATGAGAATTTTGGTTCCAATACGGTTTGAGTTGTAATTTTAAGGAAATAGTGGTTACATTTATACGCCTTCGAACAGGATATTTGATTAAATTGTAGCGATTACAAACTATAGTTAAACCGAACCTAATGATCCTAAGAACAATTAAATGCATAATGCCATGAAGGTCTTCCTAACTTCATTTGGGGTCGGATTAATATTGTTATTTTGTGTAACTGGATCAGCGACTTGTCAGACTTTACGACCAGTTCAAGCGTTTTCAACTGGTGATATAACAGGTGATAAGGGGATCCAATCTGCAAGCGACTCAGAAGGGAACATATATATTACCGGTATTATTTCAGGATCAGTAAACATGGATCCGTTAGACAGTGGTCAGATGACTCTCCATCATGGACGACACGATGCCTTCATTCAAAAGTTAAACAATAATGGAGAACTGGAATGGGTGAAGACCATTGGAGGAATTCAAGAAGATCACGGCCAGTGTATTGCAATTGATTCGAAGGAAGAGATTATCGTTGGAGGCTCATACTCATTTGAGGTAGATTTAGACCCAGGTTTTGCTAAAACCTTGGTATCTTCCAACGGACTAGTTGACGGTTTTCTAGTCAAATTAGATAAAAACGGTGACCTAATCTGGGCTAGAGAAGCCAAAAGTGTAAACCAAGTCGGTTTTAATAGAGTGTTGACCGACAGTCAAGACAACATATATGTGAGCGGAATTTTCTCGGGTGAAGTTCAGCTTTCTGATGGAAGTAATAGTGTTTCTTTAAAATCTCAAGGGAAGTTGGACTTCTTTATTGCGAAATACTCGGCCAGTGGTTCATTAGAATGGGCATTTAGTCTCGGAGGGGCTGGTACTGATGCTTGTCATTCACTTGCACTAACACCACAAAATAATCTAGTAATTGGTGGCTCATATACAAAATCAATAGACTTAGACCACGGTACTGGTAAGAATAACCACACAAGTGGTGATAATAGACCACGATCACTTATAGCAAGCTATTCAGACAACGGAGACTTTATATGGGGTCGATCATTTGGGCCAATGACAAGTAGTAATACTGTCACTGATATCGTTATAGATAGTCACGGAATGCTTTATGTCTCAGGCGTTTTTGTGGATTCAATGGACTACGACTCTACAGGGCCAGGTCCTTGTTTAAAGACCACTTCGCTGTATACAGATTCTTATGTTCTGAAATTGGATCAAAGTGCTAATCTCATTTGGGCTAGGTCATTTGTTGATCAGTTTGGGAGCCCAATTTTCATTAGTCTATGTCTTGACCATGATGAGAACATTACTATATGTACTGATTTTGGAAGTATTGTTGATTTAGCGCCTGGACCGGATAAGGTTTATGCAATTTCAGGTCCCGGAGAGGCTGTTTTTGTTGTAACACTAAACCCAAATGGGTATTATGTCAATTCGGTAGTCTTTGGGGGAGGTTACCGTACAAGCCCAACACCAATGCACATTGAATGGACTGATTCTAATACGCTCATGGTAGTCGGGAGCTTTTTTCATAGCATGAATCTCACAAAGTGGACTCGTGATTCGTTTTTATCCAAAGGCGCTGAAGATTACTTTTTCGTTCGAATCAAGAAGTGCTCGAATCAAGAAACACAGGAGTTTTACCATGTTTGCGATTCACTGAAATGGCACGATGGCGTTACATATTTTGAAAACACCAATGAGCCGACATATGCGTTCAAAAATTCAGATGGATGTGATTCAATAATTAGGCTCAATCTCCTGATTGCAAATAACGAAGTTGATACTCAAACGGCCTGTGATTCATTTCAATGGATAAATGGACTTACGTATTTCCGAAACAATGATACCGCGACCCATATTCTTAAGAGTTCGCTCGGGTGCGATTCTGTTGTAACTCTAAATTTGTGGATTAATAGCACTGTTGAAAGTACTCAAGTAGTGGCTGCTTGCGACTCATTTTTGTGGATTGATGGAATTAAGTATACATCCGCAGAGCAAAGGAGTTTCTTATTAAAAAACTACCAAGGATGTGATTCTCTTGTAAACCTTGAATTAACTATTAAACATTCAAACGTGGTTATGGACACAGTGTTATGGTGTGGCCCTTTCAAATGGATGAACGGAATCCATTACGAAAATCCCAGTTCAACCGGATCCCATAAGCTTGTAAATTCACAAGGTTGTGATTCATTATTGAAGTTAGTAATTACTATACCCGAAACCCTTAGTTACAAGGTAATATATCCTAACCCAACTTTTGATGAGTTTAAATTTAATTTGGAACCACTTGAGATTAAACAAATAGAATTGTTTACGTCAACTGGCCAAAAAGCCCCTTTGAATGTAAACGATGGTATAGTACAACTTCCACAAGCACCAGGATTGTATCTGCTTAGGGTGTTTACTGACTGTGGACTTTATAATTACAAAGTACTTCGGCTTTAGATTTTGATCTAAACCACTTCCGTAGTCCCTTCGGGAGTATGGTGACTACGGGGGATTTTTTGCTTTTAATCGAAATCCAATCCCAATGAGTTTGATAAATTCTATATTCGAATCTTAATTATGAAGAAGTTTTTTGTCATAACGTTTCTTGGGATGTTGTCGTTGACGGCCTTATGCCAAACGGATACAACTGAAAAAGAAGAAGTATTAGATTGGTTTAACCTGGCAGACAAACCTGAGTTTCCACAAGGTCAAGACTCCATGATGAGATTTATATCTGCCTACATGGTCATTCCACCTATTGCAAGAGTAGAGGCCGAAAGCGGAACTATTTTGGTCGGTTTTGTTGTTGAGCAGGACGGAAGCCTTTCAAACATCAAAATTGTATCAAAAAGAATGATAGGGTTTGGACTAGAGCAAGCTGCTATTGCTGTATTTAAGGCTATGCCAAACTGGAATCCTGCAACAAAGGGAGGTAAACCTATTTCAACACGTATGCAAATTCCGATAAGAGTTGTGTTGAATTGACGAGTGAAGTGTGAAACAAAAAAAATGTAACCTCGTTTCATATTGTCTTAAGTCCTTCTTCATACTTTCTACTCAAATACTTCCCTATCTTGCACCCCGATAAAATGGCAAGAATAATCGCTATAGACTTTGGGATGAAACGTGTTGGTATCGCGTCAACGGACCCTTTGCAAATCATTGCAAGTCCAATGACTACGGTCACTAATAAAGAATCCGTTCAATTTATTACAGATTACTGTACACGAGAAGATGTCGAGATTATCGTTGTTGGTCAACCTTTTCGTATGTCGGGAGAGTTATCCGGCATTGAAGTAGAAATTGTAAAGTTCATCGATAAATTGAAAGAAAAGCTACCATCAATGCCAATTGCCCGCGTTGATGAACGATATACATCAAAAATGGCAATGCAGGCTTTAATCGCCAGCGGGGTTAAAAAGAAACAACGTAGAGACAAATCATTGTTGGATTCCACGAGTGCAAGCTTAATTTTGCAGGATTATTTAGAAAATATACAATGATTCTACCCATTCGTGCTTACGGTGATGGCGTTTTACGCAAAAAGTGTAAGGCTTTAACAAAGGATTTTCCAGCGTTAAGTGAACTTATTGAAAACATGATGTTGACCATGGACGAATCAAATGGGGTAGGGCTTGCTGCACCTCAGGTTGGTAAGGCTATTCGTTTGTTTGTGATAGACAGTAGTCACATGTATGATGATGAAAGCGATGGAGAAAGACGTGTATTTATCAACGCGGAAATGTTGCAGGAGTTTGATGATGCATGGACATTTGAAGAAGGTTGTTTAAGCATACCGCATATTCGAGAAAATGTAGATCGAAACGCCAAAATTAAACTGCAGTTCCAAGACGAAAACTTTAAAACACACATCAAGGAATTCGATGGTATGACTGCTCGTGTAATTCAACATGAATTTGACCATATTGAAGGCATTATGTTTATAGATCATATTTCGGCATTAAAACGCAGATTGATGAAAGGGAAGTTAACCGACATTACAAAAGGTAATATATCGGTAGACTATCGAATGAAATTCCCTAAAAAATAAGCTGTTGAAATCATTACTGGTTTTTCGACCTCTTAACATACTCATTGTCGGGGTTTTACAAGTTATTACTTATTATTTTCTAGACTTTAAAACACCTACGTTTAATTTAGAAATTGTATTCCTAATTGTTGCATCGGTTTTAATCACCGCTGCTGGTTACTTGTTCAACGACTGGATGGATCAAACTTCGGATACCTTTAATAAGCCTTCCAAGTTGTACATTTCAGAATGGTCTAATCTAGGGGTTTGGATCGTTTTCATACTGTTTAATCTGATAGCACTTGGTTTATGTTATTTGATCTCCAGCAATCTGGTGTACTGGTATGCTGTTGTGATTGCGCTACTCCTAGTTTACAGTGTCATACTCAAGCGGCTACCATTGTTCGGCAATTTTGCCATTAGTGTTTTAGCTGCATTTAGCGTTTATGTCGTGTTTCTAGTGTTTGGGACTCAAGATAGGAAACTCGTTATCTTTTATGCTGGATTCGCTGCATTGCTTACATACTTACGAGAAATTGTAAAGGATATGGAAGACATTGAAGGCGATAGAAAAGCTGGATATCTCACATTGCCTGTTATGGCGGGACTACCTCAAAGTCGTATGGTCGTTTTAATCACCGGTGTGTTTACATTGGCAGCTTACGGTAACTTGCTGTATCAATGGCTAACAACCCACTTTAAAATGCCTGTAAAGGTTGTATTTGTTGGATATCAGGTCTTATGCGTTTTGATTCCATTAATGGCCTTTGTATACTTAAGCTATAAAGCGAATGCAAAATCAGATTATGCTCGCTTAAGTCGATTGGCCAAATATATTATGGCTACGGGGATGTTGTCGATGATGTTTTATTGATCTCTTAGCTTTCCTTGCTTAGGACTATCGCCCTATATCTAATTTTCATTCTTTTTTTGAAAAAAGAACGAAACAAGAAAAAACTTAAAAATAATATGCCCTTCGTTTTGGTACACGCTTCCCTCCTCCACAATCCACCAAAACCCTCCATCACACATCGCCGATTATTTTTGGCCTTTCGCGCTTCGCATTGTCGTAGGTGAAAGCACCTATTTGATCCTTAACTGGAGATGACCTAGTAGAAATTCGAGCCGGCGTCAGGGTGCATTGAGGTTCCCTGTGATGATTACGTCATTCAGCGGGTTCGACAAAAGAAGAACACGAAGAATCTGTTGAATTTGGACGATATTTGATCAGTGTATTGATAGCATATTTCTGTCGAAGGCTTTTGGTTTTGTTTTCCGTGAACTCAGTCGAACGGCAACAAAAATGAAAGTCGGTTATAGGCTGATAAGCCAATTGAAAAATCAATCCGCTAACAAATCAGGACGTCTGTCCTCAGTTCGTTTCAAGGCCATTTCGTCGTTCCATTTTTCTATCTCAGCAAAATGTCCCGATAAAACAATGTCTGGCACCTTCCAACCATTATAGTCTGCTGGGCGTGTGTATATTGGTGGTGCAAGCAATCCATCTTGAAAACTGTCTGTAAGGGCTGACGTTTCATTAGAGATAACACCTGGGATCAATCTTATCACCGCATCAGCAATCATGGCTGCTGCCAATTCCCCTCCAGTGAGTACAAAATCTCCTATTGAGATTTCTTTGGTAATAAAATGATCGCGTATGCGTTCGTCAATGCCTTTATAATGGCCACATAGAATGATTAAATTTTGCTGTAACGACATTTGGTTGGCCATAGACTGATCAAACGTTTTGCCATCTGGTGTCATGTAAATTACATCGTCATAACTACGCTCTTTTTGAAGATCTTTGATGCAGTTTGATATAGGCTCAATCATTAACACCATACCGGCGCTTCCGCCATAAATTTTATCGTCAATTTGTCGATAAGGCCCCAAACCATAGTCACGCAAATTATGGACAACAATTTCAGCCAATCCTTTATCTCCAGCACGTTTAAGAATGCTTTGATTAACAGGTCCATCCAGCAAATCTGGAACGGCAGAAATAATGTCGATGCGCATAAGGCAAAAATACGAGTTTAATAATCAACGGGTTCGGCTTCGCTGATGCGCATGGGGACAAGTTTTTGAATGATACCTTGTTCTGGTTTATCTAAGTCTTTATAAAGATTGCCAAATTCTTCTTGAGCAATTTGATTGCGAACCTCTTTATAGGCACGAACGATTTCGTTATATACTTCGCTGTATTTTGCGTAACTGGTTCCTCTGCTGTTCTTTAATGAAACGATCTTTTGTGGCATATTAGATGGTTTATCAGAATCGACTTGAGGCGTTTTTTGTAAGAAGTTTTTTGTCAGAATGGTTAATTCATTTAGATCTATAGTTTTACCTAAAACCATTAGTTGGTCATTATCGTCCACAACAACCTCCAAAACTAAATTAGGGTCTACATGCACGTTAGTTTCATCGTCAGGGTAATCCGGAAGCATAACACTTAATCCTTTGTCCACATCAACTGTTCTGACAAGGAATTTGAAGAACAACAATCGATAAAGTGGGGAATCGAAATCGCTTTCTTTCATGTATTTCAAGACACTTTCAGTTATTACTTTTGGAGATATATCTCTCTGTTTGCTTACTTCATCCTTAATGCTCATGCCTTTATAAATGATACTACTACTGTCTGTCGCGTTGATACTGTTGAATGGAACACTATCTAAATTGTACGAAAGGTCAAGAGCCATTAATGCCATCCGTGTTTCTTGATCTATGAGCCATTTTTGTGTGGAAACGTCGTTACTTTTTTTAACCTGATTTATAAAGTCAAGATAGTTGTGCGATGCTCCATTCGTAAAATATTTGCCAGTTATCATACCTTCTTCACAGGTTTGGATAATGGTATCTACGTTGAATCCAGCCAATTCCAAGCGGGACGATAACAGTTCAAAGTAGCTGTTGTCAACGGAATTATCATGTGGGGATGTGCAGCTTAAGGATAATGCTATAAAAGCTATGGTTAGTGGGCGCATATACGAATCTAAAGATATTAGACATAAAAAAAACCCTGATACCTAGTACCAGGGTTGTGCTGTTGGCTTTCAGACTCGTTTAAAAGTCTTAAATCAAATGTAAGCCACAAGGGGCTCACATACTGTCACAGGAGTATCAGATTTAAACGGTCAGGCAATCGATTACGATTTCTGACATTCTACTGTTGCAATTGTGACAAACCATATTTTTATACTGCCGGTGAATTAAGCATCATTGGCATAACGAGCATTAATAAATCCTCGTTCTCTTCATTTTCATCTGGTAAAATGATACCAGCTCTACTCGGTTCAGATAATTCCATTCGCACCATAGTTGCGTCAATGTTGTTTAAAATATCCAAAAGTAACTTTGAGTTAAATCCGATTTCTATATCCACACCAGCGTATTCGCAAGTCAAACGTTCAGTCGCTTCGTTGGCCATATCGATGTCTTCTGCAGATATCACAAGCTCACTTCCGCTGATCTTAAAACGTATTTGATGCGTCGTCTTATTCGAGAAAATGCTAATTCGCTTTACGCTGTTTAACAAGTCCATCCGATTGATGGTCAGTATGTTTGGATTCTTATCCGGTATTACCGCACTATATTCAGGATATCTTTCGTCGATAAATCTACAAATCAATTTTACGTTTCCGAAGGTGAAATACGCATTACTTGTATTGTAGTCTATTTGTACGACTGAGTCATCATCACTCAATGTTGCTTTTAACAAGTTCAATGCTTTTTTAGGCAGAATGAAAGAATGCTCAACACCTGGCTTAACATCGTTTCTTTTCAATCTCACCAATCTGTTCGCGTCAGTCGCAACAAAATTTGCAGAGTCTTTAAACAATTCTACATATACTCCAGTAAGGTTTAACCTTAAGTCATCAGTACCTGTAGCGAATATGGTTTTTGAAATGCTACTTAACAACGTCATAGACGACATTTCAAAAGAAGTATCAGAATCTAATTCCGGCGTCTTAGGGAAATCTTCCCCTGGTTGGCCAGAGAGTTTGTATCGACCATTCTCAGACCTAAGCTCAATGGCGTGAGTCTTTTCGTCAAGTGTAAAAGTAATCGGCTGATTTGGAAGCGCTTTCAAAGTGTCCATTGTCAGACGACTTGGAACAGCTACAACACAATCTTGCTCAGATTGAACTTCCATCGTGGTAGACATGCTCGTCTCTAAATCCGTACTTGTGATGGTTAGGATTCCGTCTTTGATATCAAATAGAAAATGATCTAGGATAGGCAAAATAGGTTTTGCCGCTACCGTACCAATTACGACTTGTAATTTTGCTAATAGGGCAGAGGTGTTAACTATAAATTTCATTAAACCGTTTTAAGTTAAATAAGTGCTGGCGAATTTAAACCATTGCCTTTAAATAACTCAAATTATGTGCAAATATTCACCCTGAGTGTTGAGAAGCATTGTTGATTTTTGATAAATAAAAGAATTCCATAACGTTTTTATTAATTGATGCTGAATGCTTTTATCTTTCGGGTCTAAAAATCAACAGAGCATGAGCGATGAGCAAAACGAACTACCAGTCGTAAATCCAGAAACGAATCCAGAAAATGTGCAAGAAGCTGTAAATGAAACGGGTCTTGATACAAGTACACAAGATCCAATTTTGGAGACAGGAGTGACGGCCGAAATTTTGGAAATTATAAATATTTCTGATGCCATTAAACGTCAATTATCAAGAGTAATTGTTGGGCAAACGGACTTAATGGATTTGATGATCATTGCCATATTAACCAAGGGTCACATCCTTATTGAAGGTGTGCCTGGGGTGGCTAAAACATTAACAGCAAAACTGTTCGCTCAAACGATTAATGCAGATTTTAGCCGTATACAGTTTACACCTGATTTGATGCCTAGTGACATTTTAGGTACCAATATTTTCAATGCTAAAACAAACGACTTTGAATTTAAAGCAGGCCCCATCTTTGCTAATATCGTTGTTGCTGATGAGGTGAATCGAGCGCCAGCAAAAACACAAGCTGCCATGTTTGAGGTTATGCAAGAAGCGCAAGTTACTGTCGATGGAGAAACACGCAGTATGGGTGAAGCCTTCATGGTATTAGCCACTCAAAATCCGATTGATAACGAAGGCACATATAACTTACCAGAAGCTCAGTTGGATAGGTTCCTTTTTAAAATAGTGGTTGATTATCCTAGCATGCGCGAGGACGTTAAGATTCTACAGCGTTTCCAAAACGATTTCGACATGAAGGAAGCTGATAAAATGGAGAAAGTGGTGAACCTCGATAAATTGATTAAGCTTAGATCGACAGTAGAAAATGTGACAATATCAGACCAATTATTAGAGTATATAGCAGGCATTATTCAAGAGACCCGGTTAACAGGAGATCTTTTCTTAGGTGCATCTTCTAGAGCCGCGTTGTGGTTAATGAAGGCGTCGAAAGCGTCGGCAGCATTAAGAGGTCGTAATTTCGTTACACCAGATGACGTACGATGGGTGACAAAACCAGTTTTAAACCATCGTATCATATTATCCCCCCAAAGAGAAATGGAAGGCATTCCGGTTTCTACTATACTACAGCAAATCATTGAGAAGGTAGAAGTACCTAGATAATCAAGTGAAACGTTTCTTTAATCACATCAATTCCATTTATTTCAATACCCTAACTTTTTGGGTATTTGGCATTCTTGTTGGCACCATGGTTCTTGGCGCATGGTCAACCATTTTGTTTGTGATTGCTGCGATTGCAGCCATTGGCTTTGTTGGACTGTTAATCCTTGATTATGTCCTCTTGTATTGGAGAGGTGGTTTTATTGATGGTGAGCGAAAAACGGAGTCTGTACTGTCTCTTGGTGATGAAAACACGATTAAGCTAGAACTAACAAATGGATATTTGGCAACCGTGAAAATTAGTGTCATTGACAACTTACCGTATCAGCTTCAAATACGTGATTTTCGTATCGAGCAAACGTTGAAAGCTGGAGAAACTAAGATTATAACCTATACCATTCGCCCTAATACTAGAGGTGAACACCACTTTGGAGACATTGATGTATTTGTTACAAGTGATTTACTTGGGTTATTACAACGTCGTTATCGCATACCTCAGGCAGAGACAATTGCCGTTTACCCTTCACTGATTCATATGAAGGAAATTGAACTCAAAACACTTTCAAAAATTGCACTTAGTCAAGGCGTGAAAAAAATGAGACGGCTGGGTCACAGTTATGAGTTTGAACAAATCAAGACCTATGTACAAGGTGATGATTATAGAAGCATCAATTGGAAATCGACAGGGCGTAATCAAGCCCTGATGATAAATCAATATGAAGACGAGAAGTCCCAGCCGATCTACTTTGCTATTGATAAAGGTAGAAACATGCGGATGCCGTTTAATGGCCTTAGCTTAGTTGATTACGCCATTAACAGTACATTGGCAATCAGTAATATAGCGTTGCAAAAGAGCGACCGAGTTGGTTTGTTGACCTTCGATAAGGATTTCGACGTGTTTATTAAGGCGGAGCAAAGACGAGGCCAGTTGTCATCTATTCTTGAAACGTTGTATAATACCAAACAAAAAGATGTGGATGCCAATTTTAACGCATTATACTACGCAGTTAAGCGACAAGTCAGGCAGAGAAGTCTGATCTTCTTATTTACGAATTGTAACACGCTTCATTCACTGCAAAGGTTAAAACCAATTCTGAGTTTGATGAACAAGAAGCACTTTCTTGTGACCATATTATTTGAAAACTCTGAAATATCTGATTTGGCTTCAAAAAGACCAACCAGTTTAGAAGAGATTTATGAGAATACAATTGCTGAGAAGTATTTGTATGAACAGCGACTGATTGCATCCGAGTTAAATACAATAGGGATTCACACCATTGTTTCTAAACCTGAAGACCTTTCTATCAATACCATAAATAAATACCTTGAGTTAAAATCTAAGGGTAAAATTTAAGGCAAAAAATGGCCAATTGTAGCAATAGATCTTTTATATGATGGGTGATTTTTATTGCCAAAATGGTAAGTTCAAATAGTACGTAAGCATGAGTCTTCGAACGTACATCTTAATGCTCCTATCGTAGAGGAAATAGATACTTGATGGTTAGCGTCACAAGGACTTATAAAAGCTTAGTAGTCTTTCAACCACACGCTCATTGGAGTATTGGTCTTGAATGAGCTTTCGTGCATTTTGTTTTATGGACAGATACAACCTGTTGTCTGATATAATCTTTTGAAAGGCAGTGACAAACGCTTCTGGAGTATCCGCAATCAATAGATTTTCATTTTCCGTATGGTCAATTCCCTGTGCACCTATCGTTGTGCTAATCACAAGTTTACCAGCACTCATAGCTTCTAATATTTTTAACCGAATTCCACTACCAGATTTAAGTGGAACAACTGTGATGCCTTTATCAGAAATGAAAGCTGGAGCACTATCTACTTCACCAATCATGTTGACATTTGGGTAAGTTTTTAATTTCAATGATGCTGGCATCCCTTTACCGGCCACATAAAAAGTGAGCTGTGGGTGTTGAGCGATAATTTTAGGCCATACCTCTTCAATAAACCATTCAACAGCTTCAACGTTTGGAATCCATTCTAGACTTCCAATGTGATATACTGCATTTGGGTCTTCGTCATTTGAAGATGACCACAGCTTGGTGTCAATACCAGCTGGTGATGGAAATATAGGAGCATTGCATCCTAACTTTTTAAATAAATCCCCATCGTCTGATGTGACAGGAACCAAAGCATCATATTGGTTCAAATGCTGCTGTTCAAATCGCTTTAAACGTTTAGCAAGCAACTTGAAGTACCATTTTTTAAGTGGATTTTTAGCATTTGCAGAAAGACGTTCCCAAATTTGAAATTCAACATTATGTTGCCTGAGCACCACCTTCGCTGTTTTTCTATACTGGAATATTGCAGCTGAATATCGAGCGGGGAATGTGCCTTCTATTTGAATCACATCATACGTGTTATTTTTGAGATGGGTGATTAAGGCTTGCTCAAAGGTGACATCATAGAATCGCTCAACATTGTATGATTTGTTTGAAAACAAATTGAGTAATGCTGGTAGCGGTTTAACATCGGTATCAATTGGGAAGACATGGTAGTCACAAAACTGAGACAATGCGTCCTTGGATTCGTCTGCATCAATCCGATGCTTTTTTGCTGACAATGCAAATAAAGTCACGTCGCAACCAGCTTCAAAAAAGCCTCGTGTGTAATTGAATATACCAATAGTGCCTCCCTCATTTAAAGGGTATGGGACACGATTAGATACCTGTAGTATTTTTTGTTGAGGCATTACGTCCTGGAAAAGACATTTAGTTTCTTGAACAATTTACGATAAGCTTCAGAATCAAATAGCATAGACTCCGTATTACTCTTGTACGTAACGAAAAAAGCAAGTGGGACAAATATCATTGGGGCAAACCAAGCACCTGCCCAGACTTCTAGAACGCCTTCACGCGCTAACTTTTCACCAACTGTCTGAAGGATGAAAAATAATATGAAAAGTAGTATGGATATAATCATCGGTGTACCAAACCCTCCTTTTCTAATTATTGCACCGATTGGGGCTCCAATAAATAGCAGTAGCAAACAACTAAAGGCAAGCGTAAATTTTTTATGCCACTGCGTCGCATATCTTCTTTTTCGTTCTTGCATTTTTCGAACGTCATTACTGGCGTTATCTACAATACGATGTAAGTTTCTTGTGGATTGATTCGCACTTTGAATCAACTCGTTAAATTCCACTTGTCGGGTTGTTGGTGCTTTTGTTTTTGGCTTGAAAAGACTTTTTTTACCTGATGGGTTTATTGGGTCTTCTGGCATACTTGTGGGTAGGCTGGCAACTCGCAAGGAGTCAATAGATGCTGTTAAGTAGTCTCTATATGATTTTGTTCTGTCTAATTCAGAAAAATTAAATTGTTTCACAGCAGTATCTTGTGGTATTCTAAAATAACTGGTTAGGTATTCCCTTAAGAAGGCTGTTTTTTGATCGATTAACACATCAAATGAGTCTACACGAACTACAATTTCAGACAAGTTGAGCATTTCATAGTTATCCTTAAACATTTCAGGATTACTGCGCTTTAACTCTAGCTCCGTCATATCAATAGCCATGTTGTATGTTTTAAACTCCATGGTATTGTGCGGAAACGTTTTACTGTAATCCGCAGATTCGATCATTTCCTCATAACGTTTCCCCTCATATAGTGTAAGTTTTAGAAAGCGCTTGTCTTCAGTCATTGTCATTTTACCCCTTTTGGCAATAACAACGTTTGTAACCCCCGACTTTCCTGACTTAGAATATATTAGAACATCCTCTAATGTTTGGTTGTCTTCATGTTTATGTCCAACACGTATAGAGAAACCACGAAGTTGCGTAAAGAAAATTCCGTCTTGAATATTTAAAGCAGGCTTCTTATTAGTAACGTCATAGAACAGGGCTCCCCAACTTAAATTCGCTCGTGGGATGAGAATGTTAGAAGAATAAAACGCGACACCAGCAATGAACACCATCACCCAAAACATAGGTGTCATGGCTTTAATTAAAGAAACGCCAGCAGATTTCATGGCAACCAACTCGTAGCGTTCACCTAAATTTCCAAATACCATGATGGTACTTAATAAAACGGCAAGTGGGAGTGCTCTAGGAATTAAATAAGGGATGGAGTAAAATATAAATTCGAATATGATATACCACTCTAATCCTTTACCAACCAAGTCTCCTATGTACTTCCATAAAAACTGCATCAGCATTAGAAAAATACTAATACAAAAAGTGGCCAGGAATGGGCCAATAAATGTTTTTACAAGAAGCAAATGAAGTTTTTTCAACGCTGATCTTATTTTATGTTGCAAACGTAATTAAATGCTTCCAGTGATGCTTCAAATTTTTACTTCGATTAAAGAACCAGAATAATGGTTAACAAACATTTTTCTTACTATTTTATCTGATTATGCACAAACGTACCTGTAAATTCTAACATCTTTATGTCAACCAATTATTGATAGTTATGTAAGCTTCCCCAGAAATAGTACTGTTAAAAAGTAGAAAAATAGTTTTACATTTAACAGAGGAAAAAATGAGAAAAAGTAAATTTAGTCCCCATCAGATTGCCAAGATATTAAAGGAGTTTGACGAGGGAAAAAGTTCAGAGGAATTAAGCCGAGAGCATGGAGTTAGCAAAGCGACGTTTTACAAATGGCGTGAGCGTTATGGAGGGATGAGTGGTAAAGAGCTCAAACGAATAAAGGAGTTGGAAGATGAAAACAGGAAGCTCAAACAGATGTATGCGACCTTAGGCTTAGACCATCAAATGGCCAAGGAGATTATCGAAAAAAAGCTTTAAAGCCTTGTAAGAAAAGAGCAATAAGTATAGAACTACCTCATTACGGCAAAAACAGGGCTTGTCGTGTATTACAAATGAGTAAAAGTGTATTGTTCTATAAGCCAAAAGCTAAAGACGATTCCAGCATAGAAGAAGCATTGCATCAGAAGGCTAGAGACCACCCAAGAGAAGGGTTTTGGAAAGCTTATGGGAGATTGCGTTTAGAAGGACATAGATGGAACCACAAACGGGTCCATCGTGTTTATAAAGCACTAGCACTTCCATTACGCCGTAAAGCAAAGAAGCGCCTTCCTGCACGTATAATGCAGCCACTAGAAGTTCCAAAGGTGTTAAATGACACCTGGAGTATCGATTTCACCACAGATGTTTTAGAGAATCTAAGAAGGTTTAGATCATTTAACGTGTTGGATGATTTTAACAGAGAAGTCTTGCATATTGAAGTCGACTTTTCACTACCTAGCAATAGAGTAGTCTGGGTCCTAAATCACCTCATTAAAAGAAGAGGTAAGCCAAGAAGGATACGAATGGATAACGGCCCAGAATTTATCGCCAAATTGACCGAAGAGTGGAGTAATATAAACCAAATAGAGTTTATCTACATACAACCTGGTAAACCAACCCAGAATGCTTTTATCGAACGTTTTAATGGAAGTTACAGACGAGGTGTACTGGATGCATACATTTTTGAAGATATTCATCAGGTCAGAGAACAAACAGATATTTGGGTGAAGGATTATAATCACAAAAGACCACATGAATCACTGGGAAACCTTCCCCCAGTTTTATACGCAAAAAATCATCAAAGGGTACCCTTTGATGATTTTTGAATAACTTTGATATTCAATTAATAAACGGTACTAAAGAGGGGAAGCCTACAGTTAACTGAAATCGCCATTGCATTTACCGCCTACAACCTGAGACGAAGTCTGTCCATTTTAGGCTTAACCGAATTAATTCGGAGGCTGAAAGCCGTTTTTGACTCTATTCTTCGATGTCACCCTTCAACAACCCTCTCATGGATCAAAAGCGTTGAAACTTTTATATCACGCTCCATCAACTATCACACTACAAAACCAACATTGTGCTATTTTCGAATAAATTAAAATGCGGTAGTTACACAGACTCCCGTTCAAGTCAATTAAAATGAATTCAAACACATTGCATATAAAAAACATGGTTTGCCCACGCTGCATTCAGGTAGTGAAAGACATTTATAAAGAATTGAACCTTTCCATAACTCACATTCAGTTAGGAAAAGTAGAAAGCAGTTCAGAAATAAACGGTACAATAAAAGACAAACTAAGTATATTATTAATAGAAAGAGGATTTGAAATACTTCAAGATAAGAACTGTAAAATTATAGAAGAAATTAAAACTATTATTGTTAAACGGATTCATCACTCAAAAGATTTTTTAGATATTAATTTTTCCGTATATCTAACAAAAAAACTAAACCAAGAATACACCTCATTAAGCAAATTATTCTCTTCTATGGAAGGAATTACCATTGAACGATTTATTCTCAAACAAAAAACTGAGCGCGTAAAAGAGTTTCTTTTTTATAAAGAATATACACTTTCGGAAATTGCGTTTCAGATGAATTACAGTAGTGTGGCTCACCTTTCTGCACAGTTTAAAAAAGAAACAGGTATGTCTCCTTCTGCGTTTAAAACGCTAAATAAACCAAATCATCAATCGTTAGATTCGCTTTAAAAAACCAATTGTTGTTCTCCTTTCCATCCAAAATTCTGCAATTAATCCTCCGAATTGTGTAACAGATAAAACCTTATGTCTTCGCTCCTTTGCACTATCAAAGTACAAAAACATGGAGCAAGTAATCAATAACGAAAACATTAAAGCAAGCTATAAAGTATCAGGAATGACTTGTGCTGCTTGTGCTATTAGTGTAGAGTCTTATCTTTCACCACTTACAGGAATCCATAACATAGCAGTTAATTATCCTAACCAATCGGTTTCTATAGATTATGATAGTACTAAAATTACTATTGAAACCATTCAGGAAAAAATAAAAAAAATTGGGTATGATATCTTATTAGGAGATACAAAAGAGACCCAAAAGGCATTTGAAAACGTAAAAGAAAAGCGACTTGAAACATTAAAATCCAAATTGATGTTTTCCGCAATTTTTTCAATTCCTATTTTTATCATGGCAATGTTTTTTACAGGGGAAATACCCTATGAAAACTGGATAATGATGGTTTTATCTATCCCTGTTTTGTTCTGGAGTGGTGCCGAATTTTATTCTATCGCTTGGAAGAAATTGAAGCATTTTTCGGCCAATATGGATACCCTTGTTACATTAAGTACGGGAGTAGCATTTGTTTTTAGTGCATTCAATACGGTTTATCCACGG
>JBLHOC010000050.1:0-18897 GCA_047620825.1 Bacteroidia bacterium
TGATAAACCCCAAAACATGCGGTTTTTAAAATTTCTATTAAGCTTAAAACCAACTGATGCAGAACCAAACGCGTTACTCATATGTGTTTTTGAAACTTCCTCAAATGTTGAGGTTGTCAAGACGGTACTCTGATATTTCATTTCAAAATCCATGCTTTGTTTCATTTCTAACACATAATTAACACCTACACCAATACGGGCTTTCAGCTCCCAATTCGAACGCTGATATAACCTATAGTTTAAACCCATTTGGGCAGCTACCACATGAAATTTGTTTGAGATGTTGGTTGTGTTTTTCAACTTGTCTCCTTCTGTAAAGCTTTGATTATTGAGATTGATTGCAAGTCTATCTGCATAGTGACCAATGGGCGATTCTAGTCCAACTGTAGCATTATACATAGGCTGACCAGCAGAATTAATCCCTTCATTCGATTTAGTGTAAACAGATTCGTTTTTAAACACACTATTGTTTCTAAAGGCCTGGTACACCAAATTAAAATCTATAGACAATGCACTCGATTTTAAATTTCGCGACATGCCAACTCCCACTTGATACCCAGGGTACCAGTTGTCGTAACGTGTAAGATTATCAGGAAGTGGATTAACTGCGCTCATGGACAGACTAGACGTGTTGGCCCCAAAGAGCACATAAACACTATTCTTATTCATCGGATCAGTGTCGGTAGTCTTTGAAACGGTATCCTTTTCTTCCCCATCAGACGTTAAAACAATCGACGTGCTATCCAGCTGGTCTGCTCCTTTCTTAACTTCTTCTTTATCAACTTTAACTAAAGTTTCAACCTTCGCAGTTTCAAGATTATTTTTTACAGCATTTTTGATTTCTGTTATCGGGTCAATCATGCTGTCGCTTTTGCTAAGCAAGGCAATGTCTGAACCACCAAACTGGGGTAAAGGCGTTTGCTGTCTTGTTTGTTGCTTGGTTTGTCGTCTTGTATGTGGCTGATAAATGTTGAACGGTGATGAAAATTTATGATGTCCGCCTTGAATATCGTTATCGGACTTTTCATTTGGTTTGAGGTTACTATTTTGCTTGTTTTCTTGACTTTCAATAAACGCAGATAGTTTTCCGTCCAAAGTGCTTATTCGATTGGTATTCCACATCAAAACGGAGATGATAATTATTAGGCTCACCCCTCCCGTTACCCACAACCACCAAAACCCAAACTTCTTTCTCTTTTTTTCATCTAATGCATTAAAAGCATTATCTATCACGTTTGCCGGTGGAGTGTCCCAACCTTCGCCATCAGTCACATCACTGTTCAAGCGCTTTTGGAAAAATGCTTCTAACTCCGAGTTTTTGTTTGTTTCTTCATTCATAGCATCTGCGGTTAGATAAGCACCTCTAGTTTTTGTTGCAGTATTTTCTTTGCTTTAAATAGTTGAGATTTTGATGTGCCTTCTGATATATGAAGCATTTCACCAATCTCTCTATGATTATACCCGTCTAAAACATATAGGTTAAAAACAGTTCGATATCCTTCAGGCAACCCTGAAATCATTTTTGTTAACTCTTTTCTTGAAAGTGATTCCAAAGGTGATTCAGACCCATCTGCAAGTTGATAACCTGAATCCAATTCATCTGTTACAAACGAAACACCGCTTTTTCTGAGGTGCATTAAATTTTCATTTACAACGATTTTTGATGACCAAGATTTAAAACTTCCTTTCGCAATATCGAATTGGGAGATTTTCGTAAATATCTTAACTAGAGCGTTTTGCAACACGTCAGCCGCATCATTTACATCTCTATTATAACGCAGACAAATGCGATACCAAACGGTTTTGTACGTTTCATACAAAAGCGTCTGAGCCCGTCTCTTGTTTTTTTGAGCCTGTTTTATAACGTCCTTCTCGTCCATCAAACGGCATTTATATACCTAGATCTATTGTTATTATGCACCATGTGGTTAAACAGTTGCTTGCACTTTGTCTTTTATTTCAAATGACCATGACATATTATTTTATCAAAACCTCCAACTTAGATGTCGGATCGAACTACTTTCAACCAAAGTCTTGGTATAATTAGTAACTCCTCCGATGGCATTTGGAATCTACTTGACCATCAGTCTGACTACCGAACCATCAAGCGTTAACATATAAATGCCCGAACTGAGATTAGGTAGTTTGAATTGATTATCGCCAGGCTTTACTTGCATAACCTGAACTTGCTTTCCGCTTAAACTAAACAGTCGACCAGTTAGCGGCACATCACCAGAAAAAACAATATGAATATAGCTATGCGCTGGATTAGGATAGATACGGAAACCCGTAATGTCATGTCGTCTTATGCCTAGGTTACAATCAATCCATTTGACTTCGATTGTTTTGGTACTAGAACAAGATCCATTACTTGCTTCTATGTCGTAAGAACCTTCTTTTTCAAATGTATAAGACCCTGAAACTTGTGTAGCATTCACCCAATACGAAACGTCCGAGTTAAGCATAGTGGTCCAAACACTATCCTTGCAAATAATCGTGTCGTAAAATTCATTCAGGGCAGGTCGCTGATTTACGGCTACCCAAATTGAGTCTGCAAAACTGCATTGATTGATATCTGTTATTCGCACTTCATATCGTCCGGAATCTTTTATAACCGCATGGTTTCCCTTGATTTGGTTGTTATTCCATTTATAGGATAACATGCCATCAGGCAGCATGAGCTCTACTGAATCACCAGTACAAATTGCTGTATCTCCGCCGAGATTAAACACGGGCAAAGGCAAAGACAGTCCCACAAGTGTGTCCCTTATTTCACAACTATTACTGTCGCGTAGGTGCATTGGTATTTTACTATTGGCAAAAAGTAAAACACTGTCGCCTAAATCATTTTCCATCGTTCTCCACCAACTTAGCCCTTTGGGTTTGTGTACGACTGAGTAAGCATCATTGCAAATCAATCTTTCTATATTTAATTTTCCAATGTCACTAAACACCTCAATCACCATACTATCTGACGCCGTGCATCCGAAACTATCTTCCACTTCCAACTGCCAGTTTCCCGCAGTTAGTTTTTCAATGTTCTGACCATATTGGCCATTCCACTTATAATGCTTAAAACCGTTCGCAACTTCAATTACAGTATCTGTATTAGGGCAGATGGTTACCGCTGATGGAAGGCTAATTACAGGATTTAAAACCTTCACGTGAACTGTATCAACATAGAGGCATTTTTGTTTACTAAGTGCGTGCAGAATTGTCCTCCCTTTTGATGATCTCTCTGTGGTAAACTCTTGAGTGATTGTATCTGTTGAATGCCATTCAAAATGATCATATCCGGTTGAATCAGCCTTAAGGATAGCCTTTTCACCCGAACAAATAACCTTCTGATTTGGAAGGCTTGGACGTTTTATCGGATCGACCAATACTCGAAAAATTACAGAATCAATGGGGTTACAGACAGAAGAGTTGTATTCTATTGTGTAGAGATATTCTTGATTGGTTTCATGTTTAAAATAAAGCTTAGCAGATGTAGTCACTTTTCCAGTAGCCTTCCATTTCCAGCTGTACTTACATCCATCCAAACTATCATTACCAAGCCACACTTGCTCTCCTTTACATATGCTTATCTGGGTATCAATCGGTTCTCGTTCAATTGGCAAATTATAGAAAGTAATTAACCCCATTCCGGTTCCACCTTTGACCCATGGCCGTTTACGTGAGAGTCCATCGTACGTCAAACCAATAGGTTTACACGTACCTCTATTCAGTGTCAAAACCACTTTATTATTACGTATGACCCCATTTATAACGCTAACGGTTGGATCACCTTCAATTCTGAATAATTGATAAAACAAGTTGTCTCCAGCGATCACATCCTCTCGATGCATATTCAGGGTAATCTCAGTTTGAGCCGCATTACTAAAGTAGCATGTCTTTATATTTGGTGGATCAATGTTTTCACGACCACTGTTGTAACGATCCCGCCCAATTAGTGCTGCCATTTGAACGCCCAACAACTCATAACCATCAACAAAACCATAGTGGCAACCATCGTGGTTATTAAGTCCATTGGCACTCACAGTCTGACACTTGTCAAGTACAAATTCAAAGTTTCGTTGTACCTCTCTTAGTTGTAAACTTGGACCTCCACAGCCACTGCGGACTTGGATTACATATAGTTTTTCAAAATCAGGAAAGTCTCTACGCCATGCACCATAAACCTGTCGAAATAAGGTGTCATGTAATTGCGCATTCCCTCCATCACTTTCGCCTTGAAAATAGAGAATGCCTCTTATGTTGTTCTCCAACTTGGCTTTTCGGACCCGATAAAGTAATCTGCCGTAAATCGTTGAGAGTGATTCTGGATTGCTCGCGTTTGGAACATGACTGGTGATACGGGTACCACCAACGCCCCCGTTTAACATACAAATTGGCACATTAAAGGAATCTAAAAGTTGCTTGCCCATTACTGCGCCCCATTGTCCAACACTGCCTTTCCAATAAGCTCTGTCAGGTTCTATTGAGTACCAAAAAGTATCTGATCTGGTTAGGTTGCCATTATTTGAACTTGTTCCGTAGCTTCTTAAAAAATCGTCATTATACGATGTATCAAATTTTGTATTGGCCCCTCCACCATAGTTCGCCGCCACACTATTACTTTGTCCTTGAATCAAATAAACGTCGCCTACCAAAATGTTATCAGCCTCTTCCGTATAAGTCGTAGTTCCGTTAACGGTGTACTTCACTTTGTAAACGTACTTACCAGAGGGTAATGTTATCTTATGGCTGAAATTGGCACGCCCTTTAGAAAAAGCTAAGTTGATATGTTTATTGATGATTTGAGTTCCTGATAGCGATACAGAAATCCTGATAGCAGAAGCGGTATTGTCTGTAACATAACCCATGAGTTCGAAGGTCGCTGTATTCGTTTTTAGATTACGAGGAAGAAAGGTTCCTTCCTTTGGAGAATTTGTAAGGACAAGTTGGGCAAAGGAAACATTGCTCCAACCAAAGGCAAATAGGCTGATAAAAATAACTAAACGACTCACTTAGCGAAGATAACGCAATTGAACGAATTGGATTTATGGCTATGTCCAGTGGCAAGATTCAGATCACAGGAAACTGGCAAGCGTTCATCCTATCCGGATTTTTACTTGTTTGGGAAATTCATTTTTTCATGAATTTCTATAAATCCTGGATTGTCCTGTAAGGCATCCCATACGGTATAAAAGTCAAGTGACACCATCATGAATGATCGATTTAAATACGCCTTTTCAAGCCAAAATACTGCCTTGTCAGGCTTATTTAATAGGGCGTAAAGTATAGCAGGTCCCATCGGGTCGATATCCTGTTCTGAATTCTCCCATTGCTCCAATACTTCAATAACCTCCTCGTGTTGTCCCATTTGGGTCTTAACTGTAAGTAGGTCTAGGTATGCTGGTCCAGTACCTTTTGTAATTTCTAAAGCAGTATTAATTGAGGTAAGGGCTTCCTCATTCTTCCCCAATCCACTTAAAGCAAGGCCCTTCCATCTGTGACCTTCGCTATAGTTCGGGTCTAGTTCGAGCGCATTGCTAAAAGATTCTAATGCTTCTTGATAATTCTGAGCAAAGTAATTCGATAAACCAAGATGCCAATGACTCTGTATTTCAAATGGATCTCTATCGAGCACTTCCTGTGCACCCTCTATGGATTTCTTAAAATCTTTATGTACGATTATGTCATATAATGTTATGAAATGGTCTGGGTTTTGTAAACCATTCTTTATTGCTTTATCATATTCTTCTTGTGCGGCAGACCAATCCCAATCGTAGTTCAAATGCACATAGGCCATTACTTTGTGTGCTCTTGGTTCGTTACTGTTGAGCGTGAGTGCTCTTTGGGCGCTGGATCTCGCATTTGAATAAGCCTCGGTGCTAGACATAAGTCCATAAACCGCATAATTAATATAGGCGTCGCCAATCCATGCATGAGCCGCTGCATAGTTTGGGTCAATTTCTATCGCTTCTTGGAAATAGTCCATGGCTTGCTTAGCCCCTTCAAAATCTTTCCCAATAAAGTAAACACCCTTCAAAAGGATGTCATAGGCCTCCATTTTTGGTTGGTAGACTTCTGTCTCGGTATGGACATCAAACTGTAGTTTAAGCTTTTCTACAATCTCGCTGGCAATTTCTTCTTGTATACCAAATACGTCCTTTAGCTCTCGGTCGTATGTCTCAGACCAAATATGAAACCCATCTTCTACATTGATTAACTGGGCCCTGATTCGTACACGATTTCCGGACTGGCGAATACTGCCTTCCAACACCATATTTACATTTAATTTATCGCCAATGACTTGAATGTTTTCATTTTTTCCCTTGAAATAGAAGGACGACGTTCTACCAGCAACACGCAATTCTTTTACATGGGCCAAAGAATTTAGGATTTCTTCTGAGATACCATCACTAAAATACTCCTTGTCAGCATCACCGCTCATGTTTTCAAAGGCTAAGACAGCGATGGAGTTGTCAGGTTTTACAACAGGTTCGGGAGACACTCGGCCAAATTTCATGTAAACAAAACCAAGTATTGCAGCCACTACAAGGTATTGTATCGTGCGTATTTTAATAACACGGCTTTTATGTTTTTTCTTTTTTTCTTTTGACCATCCTGCGCTACCATCCGTTTTTCCTTTCAAATTATTAGGATCAGGAACAATAAGTCCTTCATTGGATATGGCATAAACCGAAACAGGTTTAATCACATTTTTAAACTTGACGTCTTTTAGAAATATTGCTGTAATGGACTCTTGGTTCTTAATTTCTTCATGCACCTTATCCGAAATAAAGACACTACCAGGAACAGCAAGGGATTCTATACGAGCCGCCACATTTACCCCATCACCAATAATTTCATCTTCACTGAAAACAATGTCTCCAATGTGGATACCTATTCGAACATCGATTGCCGGATCTCTTTGAAAGCCATGTTGCATTTCTATCCCGCATTCAACTGCTTCTATAGCACTATCAAATACACTTAGGGTGCCATCTCCAAAATATTGTAAAACGCGCCCATTATGCTTTGCGGTTGTCCCGTTAAATATTTCGCGATGTTTGTCACGCGTTAGAATAGCTTCTTTCTCGTTTTGCTGCATGAGTGCCGTATATCCTTCGATATCGGTAAACATGATAGCCGCAAGTTGGCGAGTACGTGACACAGGCACAATTTAGTACAAAAATTTAAAATCGACCCTGTGTTTAGAAACTAGTTTTTGCCTCATTTTCATTAAATTGCCGTGCAAACTGTGCTTGCATATGGGGCATCAGGGCTCTAAAAAACTAAAATAATATGGCTTTTACAGATAGAGACTTAAGCTGGTTGTCTTTCAACGAACGTATTCTACTTGAGGCAGATAACGAGCATGTCCCGCTGATGGAGAGGCTTAAGTTTATAGCAATATATTCATCGAACCTGGAAGAGTTTTATAAAGTTCGTGTAGCAAGTCATCGCTTTGCACAAAAATATCGCGGAGATAAAAAGAATAAGTATGGTTACAGACCCTCTTTCATTCTTCAACAAATAAATCTTATTGTAAGTGAGCAGCAAGAAAGACTAGGTCGGACTTTTAATGCGGCTATAGTACCTGGTTTGTCCAATCATGGCATTCATCTGTTGTCCAATGATTTCACAGCAGAAGATGAAGCCCAAATGCGGGCCTATTACGACACGCATCTGGATGGAAATTTATTGATTCGCGATATAACCGATGAAATAGACTTACAACTTAAAAATCAAACCATCTACCTATATGCATTGGCCCAAAACCGGCTTTACCTGATTGAATTGGATTACAACAATTTTAACAGATTCGTCGACATTTCTCCATCCAAAGAGGAACAACGCATTGTTCAACTCGATGATATTGTGAAGTTTAATTCAGCAAAATTTTTCTCCCATTCGGCTGAATATTATGCCGTCAAAATCTCAAGGGACGCTGAACTATATATCGAAGAGGAACTGGAAAATGACATCGTAAAGAAAATTAAAAAAAGTATTAAAAACCGCGATACCGGTCTACCTTCAAGATTGCTATTTGATGAAGACATTTCTTTCAAACACATCAATGCCCTAAGAAAAATAATAGCAGTGGATATGTCCGGGTTAATACCTGGTGGACGGTACCACAATTTCTATGACTTTTTTGGTTTCCCTGTTTCTAAAGATAAAGTACAACTGTTCTATCCAGAAATCAGTAATGTGCCTAGTCCCAGACTTGACAATTCGTCAGACTGGTTTTTAGAAATAAAAAAAGAAGACGTCTTTTTGAGCTTTCCATATCAGAGCTACCATTATGTGTCGACTTTCTTGAAACACGCTTCTACAGATCCTGCTGTTGAAGAAATTAACATTACCCTTTATCGAGTTGCCAGTACATCAGAAGTTTGTCAAGCTCTTGAAGTCGCAGCTAAAAACGGTAAGAAAGTATTTGTACTTGATGAAGTTCAAGCACGATTTGACGAGGAATCAAATATTTATTGGGGAGATAGACTCACGAAAGCTGGTGCGACTGTAAAGTATGGTGTAAAAAACCTAAAAGTACATGCCAAAGTCTTCACCGTAAAAAGACGCGAACAAGGGCAATTAATGACTTACGTCTATCTTGGTACAGGAAACTTCAATGAAAAAACTGCCCGTGTTTATGGCGATCACGCGCTATTGTCGACAAATACGGATTACGCACAAGATCTTGACGAATTATTTGCCTTCCTGAAAGACAGTGCTTACACCCCTAAATTTAAATCCCTTTTGGTTGCCCCTTTTAACTTAAGATCTATACTTGAAAGTTTTATTGACAATGAGATCGACTTGGTTAAGCAAGGGAAACAGGGAAAGATAACGTTAAAACTGAATAGTTTGGAGGATAACGTAATGATAAAAAAACTGAGGCAGGCGGGTGACAAAGGAGTTCAAGTCGACCTCATTGTACGCGGTATTTGTTGTTACCATCCAGAAACCAAGTTACAAGAAAAGAACATCCAAGTGGTCAGTGTAATTGATCAATATTTGGAGCACACAAGAATCTACCATTTCCATAATGATGGTGATTCCAACACATATTTAGCTTCCGCTGATTGGATGACAAGGAACCTATCTAAGCGCGTTGAAGTGGCATTCCCGGTGAACGAACAAAGAGCCAAGACGCTTTTAATCTCTGAACTCGATGCTCAACTTCAAGATGCTATTAAAGGACGGTATGTAACTGGAGAAAACGAAAACCAACGATTAACTGTTAAAGGGACTATGAGCTCTCAACATAAAATGTTTGAACTCGTACGAGTAATTAATGAATAACATGCGATACAGAGAGTTCAAGCGCCATTTTAAGATCTATTTCGTCACTGCCATCATTTTTATGGCCTTGTCTGTTTTTAGCAGAATAACGCTTTCCAAAGTTTTTGGTGTTTCACATCATGGCCATGAAAATTTCAGCACCTATGGTGAGATTGAATTTATTACTGTGATGATTCTTATTGGCTCTTTTTGGCTGGCATTGTTATCAAGTTTTCTTGACATTGTGGTGCTCAAAAAGCTCGTAAAAAAGAAGCCGTTTGGTACAGTAATTATAATTGGTTTTGTTGCTCAAGTTGGGATGATCGTTGTTGTAATCTCTTTATTAAGCTTGTTCTACGAAACGGCTATGGCATGGATCTACTGGGACGAAATCCCCCCATTAACATTTCATGAGTTATTATTCGTTCTTGTCTACCTCATTTTGGCGACCACTCTATCAAAGTTTGCGATAGAAATGGATCGCAAATTGGGCCCTGGCAACTTGTGGAAAGTCATAAACGGCCGATTCTTCAAACCACGTGAGGAGGAACGTATATTTATGTTTGTTGACATGAAAGGGGCCACTTCTATAGCGGAAAAAATTGGTCACATCGAATTCAGCAAATTGCTCCAAGATTGTTTTCAAGACTTTGCGATAGTTGACCGTTATTCTACTGATATTTATCAATATGTTGGAGATGAAGTAGTGGTAAGTTGGTCTCAAAAGCGTGGGCTGAACGAAGACAATTTTCTCAATGCCTTTTTTGCTTTTAACGACAAACTTAAGATGAAGTCAGCTTATTATAAGGAGGCTTACGGAATCACTCCATTCTTTAAAGCAGGTGCGAACTTCGGTCCTGTCGTGGTTGCAGAAGTAGGTGACATTAAGCGAGAAATAGTCTATCACGGAGATACCTTAAATACGGCATCAAGAATCCAAAATAGGTGCAATGATTTGAATGCTCAACTGTTGATTTCAGAAAACTTGTATCACTTTGTTAAAGGTGCGGAAGGATATAACTTAGAGGATGTGGGCTGGATAGATTTAAAAGGAAAAGAAAAAGATGAGCGACTTTACCGTGTGACCAAACTATGAGAACAACAGTATATATATCGCTGACCTTATTGGTTCTTGCAGGATGCGGAAATCATAAATGGCCGTACGACTTAAATTTTCCCGATCAAAGTATACCGCTTTCTAACAAGCTCAATGAAATTTCTGGTTTGGAGTTACTCTCTGATTCAGTCGTGATTGCCGTACAAGATGAAAAGGCGCTTGTCTATTATTTAGACCTGCGTTCTGGTGATATCATTGACCATTTTGATTTTGGAAAGAATGCGGATTACGAAGGGATTGCAGCCTCTAATAACGAATACTATGTGTTGCGAAGTGATGGTACTATTTTCAAAGTCAGTCCTACATCTGATACAGAGCAATTCAAATTTAAGCACAGTAAAGACTTTGATTTTGAAGGTTTGTGCTTAGACAAATCAAACAACCGTTTGCTCGTAGCATGCAAGGAACATGGCGACAAAGACAAAAAAGATCATATATTTATCTATTCATTTTTACTTGATTCTAACACATATGATAAGAAGCCTGCGTTTAAAATTCCACGTGACAAAGTACATAAGAATTTTAAACCATCCGCTATCGCTATTCACCCAAATGGAAATATCTATATATTGAGTTCGTTTTCAAAAACCCTGCTTGTAATTTCTGCTAAGGGTACAATTTTAAGAGCCGAACAACTTAATGCATACATATTTCACCAGCCAGAAGGGATCACGTTTAATGCCGCAGGAGATTTGTACCTTTCAAACGAAAGAACAGAAACAGCAGCGACTATTTTAAAGTTTAAAAACACGCATAAGCGTAAATGATTTTCACACAAGAAAGTAACAATGAATATTGAACTAATTGAAGCCACCAAAACTTTCGTAAAAAAACAATACGACGAGTGCACAGATACCGCTCTGTATTACCACAATTGGCAGCATACAGAACAGGTTTATACCGCAGTTAAAGATATAGCCGACAATACGGATGGATTGTCTTCATCAGACAAAGAAGTGTTAAATCTTGCAGCCCTATTTCATGATGTAGCCTATACCACTGGAAGTAAAGAGCATGAAAAAGATGGTGCTGAAATGGCCACTCAATTTCTAACCGATAGAGCGTACGATTCGACTCATATCGCGCTTGTAAATAGACTCATTTTAGCGACCAAGATGGGACATACACCCATCGACGTATTGGAAGAAATAATTCGAGATGCAGATTTGTCTCACTTGATTAACCCCGACTATCTATCGACTACCTATAAAAATCTGTATTTCGAAGTCAAAGCATTACGTAACCCCGACTTAACACAAAGCGAATGGGCTACTGCGTGTAGTACTTTTATACATGAGCATCACTATCTTTCCAATTATGCTAAAGAAAAATACACCCCCTCGAAAATGGAAAATCTGAATAAACTTGACCAAGCCATAAAGACACCTGATGAGAAAATTCTACAATTTGAAGAGCTTCCAAGTAAAAAGAAAAAATCAAAAAAGAACAAGCAAAAGAAGATAGTAAAAACAGATCGACCTGAAAAGGGCGTTGAAACAATGTTTAGAGTGGCCTTACGGAATCACATGAACTTGAGCCGGATTGCTGACAACAAAGCTAATACGTTGATAGGCGTTAACGGAATTATCATCTCTATTGTTCTTTCTACGCTATTCCCTAAAATGGATAGCAACCCATTTCTTGTCTATCCAGGATTGTTTCTCCTCATTGTAAGTATCCTTACGATCATACTTGCGATATTTTCAACGATACCGAAAACTACACATGGTATTGTTTCAAGGAAAGAGGTTGAAGAGAAAAAGGGAAACTTAATTTTCTTTGGGAACTTCCATAAAATGTCACTTAATGACTATGAGTGGGGCATATCTGAGCTTATGCAGGACAAGGACTATTTGTACAAAAGCTTAACGCGCGACTTGTACTTTTTAGGAAAAGTGCTTCATCGAAAATATCGATTATTAAGATGGAGTTATAGCATTTTCGTTGTAGGCCTCGTCATCTCTATCGCCCTATTTGTGTTAAGTACACAGGCAATTATCAAGTAAACTTAGACGCCTTATGAAAAAGCTTTTTAATCCTTATACGAAGTCATTCCTTTTAATACTGACACTTTTCTTGTTTGGTTGCTCAACCACAAAGGTTTTTTATGGCGCAAACGACAAAAACTGGGAAGAAACTGCCCCTGTAAGTGAAAACAAACTGAGCTATAGTCTTTACTTATTGGGAGATGCTGGCGCTGACACTTTTAAATCTAAAGCCGTATTAAACTACATAGCAGAACACTTAAAATCTGCTGATAGTAACAAATCAGGGGTTGTGTTTCTCGGTGATAATATTTACCCATTAGGGCTCCATAAAAAACACAGTAAATATAGATCTGAAGATGAATTACGGTTGAACGCCCAATTGGACGCTGTCAAGGATTTTAATGGTGAAATCGTATTTGTTCCTGGCAACCACGATTGGAAACAAGGCAAACCAAACGGACTTAAATACATTAAAAGACAAGAAAAGTATATTAAAAAGTATCTAGATAAAGACAACGTTTTCCTTCCAGAAAATGGTTGTCCGGGACCAACTGAAGTGCAGCTAGCGCCAGGTCTTTTAATGATTGTGATTGATACACAATGGTGGCTACATCAATTTGAAAAATCCAGCGGTGAAAAAGATGATTGTGACGTAGGAAGCACAGAAGAATTGAAAAAGGCTTTCAACGATATGCTAAAAAAATACCGTGGTCAAAACATTATTGTCGTTGGTCATCATCCTTTATATAGCAACGGAAACCATGGTGGGAATTTTGAATTAAAAGACCACATATTTCCATTTACAGCTTCAAAACACAAAAAGGCTTACTTCCCTTTACCTGTTGTTGGTAGTATATATCCATCTATCAGAAAATACATAGGCTTACATCAGGATTTAACCAGTCCAACCTACAGAAACATGAAGCGTGATATGGAAGAGGTGATGAATGGATATGACAACATTGTTTACATTGCTGGCCATGAGCACAACTTACAATACGTGCACAATAAAAGTATACATCAAGTTGTCAGTGGTAGCGGAAGTAAAGTCACACACCTTAAGTTTAACAATGACATCGATTTTGGTGCGGAAGAAAAAGGATATTCCAAAATATCATATTACGAAAATGGTGAAATATGGCTTGAGTTTGCAGTCATTGATGACTCAACAATTTCGGAGCGCATTGTGTTTAGAAAACTGTTGTACACCAAAAGGGTGGTACATAAAATCGTGCAAGCAAATTCGGAGAAAACCTCTTATGCCGGAATGTTTAAAACGATATCCCCAGACAGTTTAAAATCAGCGAAGGGTTTTAAAACCAAGATTTTAGGAGAGCTCAATAGAGGTTTATGGGCTGCTCCGGTTACAGTACCTTATTTGGATATTCATTTCGAAAAAGGAGGTATGACACCCATAAAGAAGGGCGGAGGCATGCAAACACTTTCCCTAAGAATGTTGGGTGGAGATGGGAATCAGTATACGCTCCGAGGCATTAAAAAAAGTCCTGAGTTTATTATAGCCAAGAGTCTAAGAGGTACGCTCGCTCAGGATATCATATACGATGGCTTTGCTGCATCTCATCCTTATGCAAGTGTGGTTGTTCCATATTTGTCTGAAGCAGTCAATATTTACTATTCAGATTCCAAACTCGTTTACGTGCCAAAGGATTCCGTTTTAGGAGATTATTTGGAGGAATTCGGTGGGATGTTTTGTTTACTTGAGCAGAGGCCGGATCGCGATGTTTCTGATCAATCAAATTTTGGCAATAGCGAAGACGTCATGAGCGTTTCTAAAATGCTTGAAAAAATACATTCGAAAACCAACCACAAAATTGATAAAGACTTTACCGTTCGAACACGCATCTTCGACATGCTTATTGGCGATTTTGACAGACACGATGATCAATGGAGATGGGCGAAAATTAAAAAAGATGATTTTGTTTTCTACCGTCCAATACCAAGAGACAGAGATCAGGCATTTTTCAAGATAGACGGGTTAGCAATGAATATGTCGAGTTGGAAATGGCTGTTGCGTTATACACAAAATTTTTACGGTGGGGCGGAGGATGTGCTTGGACTGAATTTAAAAGCCCTTCATTTTGATCGTAGCTTTTTAACTGAGGCAACACTAAAAGATTGGGTAACGCAAGCAAAATACATCCAGTCACATTTATCAGATGAAGAAATTGTAGCGGCCGTAAATCAATTCCCACCTGAAGCCTTCGAGGTTAGAGGTGAAGAAATTATTGAAAGCTTAAAAATACGTAGAGACCAATTGGTTCAATACGTGGAGGGATATTACGCAGTTTTAGCAAAATCCGTCGATATAGTTGGAACTTATGAATCGGACTATGTTTTGATTGAAAGAAAGAAAAGTGGGAATGTTGAAGTCAGCGTATATCCAAGAAAACATGGTAAGCGCGATAAAAGTGAAAAGTATTATCATCGGGTTTTTAAAAGAGGAACAACCAAAGAGATACGTCTCTATGGACTAGACGGTGATGATGAATATCACATCACAGGCGAGGTCGACAAAAGTATTTTGGTTAGAATTATTGCCGGTGATGGCAAAGACAAGGTAGTAGATGAGTCTAGCGTTAAAGGGCCAAAAAAAATGACCCGAGTGTATGACTTGAAGGGTAAAAGTAAAATTGATGAAGGGAAAGACACTAAGTTAACCGTGATGGCGCCAGAAGACATGTATGATTACGACAGATTGGCGTTTAAATATAATAAGAGTAGTCCAGCCCTGTCTTTAGGTTTCAATCCGAACGATGGCTTTTTTATTGGACCAGGTTTTGTTCAAACCATCTATGGTTTTGAGAAAAGCCCCTACAAGTTTCAACACAAGTTTATGGCAAATTATACATTTGGCACGAATGGTTTTAATGTAGCCTATGATTATGACCTTGTTGACGCAATCGGCAAGGGAGACTTAGGTGGGAAATTGACTGTCAATTCCCCATTGGCTTTCAGTTACTTTGGAGCTGACAATGATCCTTCTAACGACCTTATTTCTGAATACAATGTGCTGATGAACAATTACAAATTCGAACCAACATTGACTTATTCTTCCAAGGACGAAGCACACAATTTAGTCTATGGCCTGCACTACAATTATGTAAATTTTGATACAAAATCAATAACCACCGTTCAAAACTGGGAGCTAGAATCACAGCATTTCGCAGGCGGAAAATTGGAGTATCAGTTTTTAAATAAAGATCACGAATTAAATCCGCACAACGGTATGGAATTCAAACTCGGTGGACACTACATCAGAAGTGTCAGTAATAACAATGTAGATTTTATCAAGCTTCACAGCGCTCTGAGTCTTTTTTTACCGATCAAATTCATTCGAAACCAAACGACACTCGCATTAAGGTCTGGTGTGGAATCAAACATTGGTGATTATGCCTTTTTTCAATCCACGTTCCTTAGTGGTTATGATAACTTCAGGGGAGTGAGAAGAAACAGGTATGCTGGAAAAACAAGCCATTATAACAACGTTGAGATAAGAATGAATCTCTTTAAAGTACCCAACTACATCATCCCATTTGAAGTGGGTATTCTAGGGCATTATGACGCGGCAAGAATCTGGACAACCGATGTATCCGATTGGCAGACCTCTTTTGGTGGTGGGGCCTTTATCAACGCAACAAATATGTTCATGTTATTTGGCACGTATTCGGTTTCAGAAAATACAGCTTTGTTTGTTTTTGGAAGTAAATTTTTATTTTAACGTTCAACAGTTATTCATTCCAGTAAATGATACTAAATTGGTCAAAAATAAAAGCCGGAAAACAAAGGGAAATAACGGTAGATGCTAAGTACAAATACATGAAAGGTTGCTTTTTACTTCTCACTTTAAGTCTAGGTCATTTAACTGGCTTGGCGCAAGTCAATATCGATTCATTGTGTATACTTGGTATTTGCACGCCTACGGGATATGCAATTCCTGGCATCGATGGTATGCCGCGTCCAAAAGGCGTAAAGTACTATCAAGAAAGAACGCCTACTTATCAAATAAAAAGCACTTTTAAAACCATTGACTCTACCATTTCAAATGACATACAAAGAACAAGTAGCTGGTGGGTAAAGCTACGTGCTCCAATAATACTTAAAGATCATTTCAAACTCCTTGTAGGGTTGCAGTATTATCAACAAGAGCTCTATTTCAAAGATCCCGATGCGCTAAATAACGCATTCCATCAAAGTTTGGAGGACAAGGCCATCAGAAGTGCTGGAGTGTCTTTTAATGCTTTTAAATCATACATCGGAAACAAGTATTTAGTAGGTAGAGTAACCTTAAGGCTTAATGGGGATTTTGACAATGGAGACCTTCGGCACCATTTAAAGTCATCCTATTCCGTGCTCTATGGCATAAAAAAAAGTGTGCGAAAAACATGGGGGTTCGGGGCCAGTTATAGTAATAGTTTCGGGCGATCTAGTATTTATCCAATCCTATTTTTGAACAACAAGTTCAAGAAGAAGTGGGCGTTTCGGGCTTTACTTCCGGTTTCCACCCAGCTTATCTATATGCCAAACGATAAGAACACCCTCTATTTTACCAATAAACTTGAAGGAGATAATTACAATCTTAATTTTGAATCACTTCAGCCAAATCGGTTGTATTTGGAAAAAGCTGACTTTAAGTCTTTCTTCACTTATGAGCGGGAAATTTATGACTTCATTTGGTTCGGTGTAAGCACTGGAATGCAGTTTAACATTAATTATGATCTTTCAGATTCCGATCTATACTTCAACAGGGTTTCTAATGCCACTTCTGATCATACCGTCATTGCAAACGAGCTAACGCCTACCCCATTCCTTAGAATTGGATTATTTTTAGTACCGCCTCGTGGTTGGGGTGATTAATCCCTATTGCGCTACCAGCAATCGCTGCTATATACGTTACTTTTCTACAAACCACATTTGTACCTGCCCGATTCCTTTCGCTTCAATTTTGCCTCTGTTTTCGAACGTATACGACGTATCATTTTTAATTAACTCATAAACAGATTCACTGATATTCACCCGTCCAGGCTCGCTTTCACTTTCCATGCGTGCTGCTGCATTTACTGTATTGCCCCAAATGTCGTAAGTAAACTTTTTACTGCCCACCACACCTGCTACAACGGGTCCATTGTGTATCCCAATCCTTGCTCGCCAATAAGGTTTGCCCTCAGCTTGTTTCTCTTGGTATCTATCCTCAATATATTTTGACATTTCAAATGCGGCTTGCACCACATGCTCCACATCATTTGGATGCGCATTGGGGATTCCTCCCGCCAACATATAGGCATCACCAATAGTTTTGATTTTTTCTAACTCCAGTCTTTCTGTGATTGCATCAAATGCACTAAAACAGGTATGTAATTCCGTCACCAACTCTTCTGGATTCATTTCATTTGACACCCCTGTAAAGTTTACAAAATCGACAAACATTACAGAGATTTCATCATAATGTCTCGCCTTAATAGACCCCATTTCTTTCAGTTCATCTGCAATAGATTGAGGAAGAATATTGCGCAATAACGCATCACTTTTCTCTTTTTCCTGTTGCAATTGTTCCCTCAACTGATGGCGCTCTATCGCGTATAGTACTGAACGAATAAACATGTTTCGTTCAAGCTTATTTTTCACCAAATAGTCTTGACCTCCCATGTTCATGGTTTTTAACGCCAGTAACTCATCGTTGGCGCTTGTCATAATGACTACAGGCAACTTGTAAGAAATCTCTGGAATCCTTTCTATAGTCGACAGGTAATCCGAATCCGGTAGATTTAGATCAAGGAGAACAACATCGTAGTCATTTTTCTTTAAGGCTTCTAATCCTTCATTTAACAACAGATATACATCGAGATCGAAAGTGGTGTTTGGCACATCACTGAGTTGATCTTTATAGATCATCGCTGTGAATTCATCGTCTTCGATTACGAGCACCTTTATTATTCTTGATTCAGTCATAATTAGATGCTTTTTATTTAAGATTTGGGAGTAATCCTTCTAATTCCGTTTTGGATGTATGACAATGTTCCAATACGGTCTTCGCCATCTTTAGTATTTCCTCGTCCTGATTCCCTTCATGTGCGAGTCGTTCCATTTCACTAGCGATATCCGCCGCTTTTTCCATCCCCATATACGCTAAATGTGGTCGCATAGAATGTATTGTCTTTATCAAATCAACAGTGTCTGTTGCTTCTACTGCGAGTCCTATTTTTTCAATATTATCGGGTAACAGTTTTAAATAGAGTCCCACGTACTTCTTCATTCTTTCAACATCGCCTTCAACAAATTCCCTCAAATAATCCAGACTAACCACCTCCGTGCTGCTAGATGTTTCAGGTATGTCTTCGACGCTATTTTTTGAAACCGGTGGGGCGTCTACGTTGGATTTTGCGATTGGATTTGCGCTGTTGTAAAACTCAGCAATCGCAGTTAACAGTTGATCAGGTGTGTAAGGCTTTGGAACAAAACTATTCATCCCAGCAACCAAACATCTATCGATATCTGCTT
>JBLHOC010000051.1:0-18555 GCA_047620825.1 Bacteroidia bacterium
CAATCGTTCGATTTGAGCAAAACAGAATGGCGATTGGATGGTGACTTAATTGCAAATGGTCCTCAAACATCGTTTAATGGTCTATATGGTAACGCCCACATTGGTTTCAACGTTGATATCTAATCTAGAATAGACTGCATCACCCGCAGCTTAGTAAGCGTTTCTTCCCATTCATCTTTTGGAATTGAATCATGATTGATTCCTGCACCTGCATATAACTGGGCACCATCTTTATATATTTCGGCTGAACGGATATTGACAAAAAGCTCTAAACGCTGCGCTTCCATAGTGCCAATAAAACCACCATATAATTTTCTTGAAAACGACTCTGTTTGTGTAATAAATTCTATTGCATCAGATTTAGGGAAACCAGCCAAAGCGGGGGTGGGGTGAAACTTTGAAAATACGGTTTGCCAATCAACGTCTGGTGGTAAAGTAGCTTGAATAGGGTTGCAGATATGTTCAATGTTGCCGAATAATTTGGTGAACCTTGGACCAATCTCAATATTTTTGAACCCTAATTCATTAAAAGCATTTAAAAGAAAGGAACCAACTACAGATTGCTCTTGAACCTCTTTGTCGCCCCAAGTCGTTGTAATTTTCGAATGTAATCGTGTGCCAGCCAATGCAACCGATTCGCAAGTCTTGTAATCTGATTTTAAAAACAGCTCCGGACTGGCACCAATCCAGTGTGTGCCATCCAAACGTAATAGATAGCTGTATGAATTAGGTGTATTGCACGCCTTGATAAATACGCTTTGCAGGTCTATGTTGACTTTTGAAAACCATTGTGACTGAGCCAATACAACCTTGTCAAATTTGTTGGCACTGATTGATTCTAACGCCTTTGTAACGTAGTTCTGATATTCAACGCTGTCCACCATTATATTTGAAGTGGACTTCACATCAGACTTTAAATCGATCTCCAATTCAGCAAACTGAGCAACGGTTATCTTCCATTCATTTTCAATAGGATAATAATTGGGTTGTTTCGAAGCGAATGGACATACCAATACTGAAGGCGCATTCGATACGGGTTTATTTTCTGGGCTTAAACCATAAATTGAGATATGTGTGTCAGTTGGCTTTTTGAGGCAAAAAAAGCTTTTACCTGAACCCAACCATTTGATGAGATCTATATATTCCAATGCTATTGATTTGCGATAACAGCCAGTGTCATTCTTGCTTTACATACTAGATCCCCAGCATCATCAGTGATGTCAATGTTCCAGACATGTGTACGTCTTCCAATGTGGATTGGACTTGCTTTACCATAAACCGATCCTGAACGCACCGATTTAAGATGATTGCCATTGATCTCTAATCCAACACAATGTTTGTCCTCCTTCCGGACCAGTATATTTCCTGCATAGCTGGCAACAGTTTCGGCAAGAGCCATGCTTGCGCCACCGTTAAGAATGCCATAAGGTTGTATCGTTCTGTGATCGACTGGCATCTTCATAGTTAAGTAATCTGAACCAATCGAATCTATGCTCATGCCCAATGTTTCAGACATTGTTCCTTTTAAGAAGGCCTGTAGCTGATCAATTTTAATATTTTTGTAATCAAACATTGGTGATTCAAGTTGACTACAAATAAAACGATTTATCTAATCAGACATGGCCAAACCGACTTTAATCTTAGGCGGATTGTCCAAGGCAGTGGCATTGATAGTGATTTAAATGAAACTGGTCGGAAACAGGCCCAACAATTCTTTGAGGCTTACGGTCATATACCGTTTGATCACATTTACACATCGGAGTTAAAACGCACCCATCAAAGCGTAGAAGCGTTTATTAATACAGGTATGTCGTGGTCTATCCTGTCAGAATTAAACGAAATCAATTGGGGCATATATGAGGGTCTTGAAACCACACCAGCGTCTAAACAGGCATTTAATAACATTGTAGAATCATGGAGCGCAGGTGAGTTGGAAAAACCAATTAGCGGAGGTGAAAGTCCGATAGAAATGTATAACAGACAGGTTCTGGGTTGGGATAAAATCTGCCAATCAAGCCATGAGCGAATACTCATTTGTATGCATGGAAGAGCTATGAGGAGTTTTTTGTCGCTTATACTTCAAACAAATTTGAGTGATATGGATCAATATCCACATACCAATCTTTGTTTATATCAGATTGAAGAAATCGAGAATTCTGCGTATGAAATACGCTTAAAAAATGATGTAAGACATTTGCAAGTAGGCCAGACTACACAGTCATAATTTCCTTCTCTTTGTCGAGATAGATTGCTTCCATTTTATCTGTAAAGGAGCCTGTTGACTTTTGAACGTCGGCTTCAGCATCTTTAGCTAGATCTTCTGACAAACCATCTTTCTGCAACTTTTTGATTTGCTCATTTGCGTCTCGGCGAATATTACGCAAACTCACCTTACCATTTTCGACCTCTTTTTTAGCGCTTTTTGCTAAATCCCTTCTACGCTCTTCGGTCAACGGTGGAATATTGATAATGATTACCTCTCCATCGTTTTGAGGGTTGTATCCCAAATTACTATTGATAATGGCACGTTCGATATCTGGTACAATAGATTTTTCCCATGCCTGAATAACAAGCGTTCTTGCGTCTGGCGTGTTAATATTTGCTACTTGACTTAATGGTGTTGGGGAACCATAATACTCGACCATAACACCATCTAACATAGCTGGAGATGCTTTCCCAGCACGTAATTTTAACAATTCCTTATTTAAATGATCGATGGCCTTGTTCATACCATCACTAACAAACTCATGTACGGGTTCTAAAGATTCGTCCATTATCTTTTATTTTTTTCAAAATTAAGTGATTTGCCATTATGTTTAAAAATGTGTTTTGCCCATTTTTTGAACGTTTCTAGATACTTGTGTTTAAATCTCTTGTTTGACCAATAGAATTAGTGGTCTAAGTATACCCATTGAATCAATATTACGGCAAATACTGCAAATAAGATACAGAGGTTTGCCAACCACCTTTTTTTGATATGGTAACTCCCAAAACTAACGATAAATGCCAGTGGCAGTAAAGCCATTTGCATTGATTTACCTGCCCCATCACCAGAGATAATTGCAATAATTACAACTGATATTATTTGCAAAAAAAGCATATTGACCACTGCACGATTTTTAGTTTGCATGAACGACAGTTGATTGTATATGACGGGTATAAGTATTGTCACAACCGCAAATAAAGCGATATACGTGTAGAGGAGTCCAGGCTCTAGCAATGCCTCCACATCAAACGATACCATCATTTTATGTGGAATTTGAATTACCCATTCTGGTGAAATGAAGAAATAACCAATGCCTAAAACCGAAAAGGCCACCATAAAGAAGGACACCAATACAATGTATAGTTTGTTTAAGTCACTTGCCGTAAATTGATTAAGTAATACAAACAAAAACGGTAATAGATAGATGGATTTTGGATAAACGAATACGCCAATACTCAGTAAAATACCCATGTCCATAAATACCTGAGCATTGGATGTGACCTCATCATGATGATAAAACAATCTTTGATAAAATATGAGCCAAATGAAATTTAGGAGCAGTGTATCCCACGACCACAATTGATGCGGTAAAGCAAATGCAATGATTACATAAATAACCCATGGCCATAGGCTCCACATCTCAAAGAAGCGAGATTGATGAATGACGCGCAGAAACCAAATGCCTTGTACGACAATCAAAATGAATGGAACTGTAAGTTTTATCCAGTCAGCTTTGAATAAAGTAATATTGGATGGATGTGCTAAATAGCCTAAAACCGGTAAAGTCCCCAGTAACCCAATAAGGACGATAGCACCCAATAGGGCACTTATGCCACCTTTTTTTACCGATGTAATCAATTGGTATAGTCCAATTTAAGGAGTGAGAATTTTCGATCTTTAGTCACAGGCAATATTACCCGATTGTAATTAATTTGTTTAGCCTCGGAAGGAATAATTGAAACAAAATGATTGTCGGACCGGACTAATATTTTGTAAGACACTTGCCCATCTGCATCAAACATATATTGCATCACATCACCAGTACTTCTTAAGCGGTCATTGTATATAATGTACAAATGTGACCGCGTATTTGCAATTACAATGGAGCTGTAATAGCCGTTGTCATTCAAGGAACTTTGACTTTTATTAATGAGGTATTTCCATTTGATGTTGTACACGGAGTCTAATGAAATGACGAGTACATCATCGAAGTTGTAAATGTTACGAGACATGGTTGTTGGCATTCCGTTGATGTAAGTGATGTCCGTTTCGTTTGAAATCGAAGATCGTTCTGCGACTATCGTTACACCTCCATCTGTATTTGGGATGGCCCTCAACAATTCAAAGTTTCTGACATCTTCAAAAACCGATGATTCCTCATCTCCAAATAGTTGCTCTTTGAAGTCATCCGTAAATTCTTGATAGGTGATTTTTGGCGTTGCTGTCGCCTGAGGCTTAAATTTAAAATGGAAAATGCCGTCCGTATTGTTCTCTTTGTTTGATGAATAAAATGCTGTTAGATTAATTTTATCCGTCGTTCTATCCCATGTGAATTGCGCTTTGCGTAAGCTCTTCCCTGAGTCAAGGACTTCATAATTCAGTAACTCGTCGCGAGCCGAATTGTACCAGTAAACAGTTGCTTTAGGTGTTGCAAGTGCTTCTTTACGATGCTCAACTTTACGTTGTGATATTAAGAAAAAAGCGTTGCTCCTGTTGTCAAGCAACAGGTTGGTCATAAAAAAATTGTTATACCTAATGTCTAACTTATATCGGTGTTTGGTTTCAGGTTCTAAGTTTTTATTAAAAACATGGATGTTGAGTATTCTTTTTTCGTCGTCAGACTTTTCAGTATACGCAACCATTATATGCTTTCGATCGTTCGAGAATCGAATTCTAAAGTCACCTTTATCGTAAAAGTCTGATAGCGTTGATGATACCAGCACCCGCTGTTTGCCTATTGGGTTAATATTATGATCGTACCAGTGGCACCTCACCTCATTTTGCATGCCTTTTCTGTCATAATGAGCCGTAAGCAACATAAGTCCTTTATCCTGCAACTCGGCATATAATAATCGCGACTTTTTTAAAGTGATATTTTTTGAAAGGGCATATCCCAAATGATTGCGATACCTTTCAATCACAATATTTTTGGTTAAAAACTGATTTCGGAATCTCAACAGATATAAACCTGTTTCATCTTGACCGATGACACTGGTATAGGCTGTGCTGCCTTTTAGTTTTCGTGGATTAGACCACTCCACGTCTTGAGCATATGATTTGCCTCCTAAAATGAATACCAAAATCAGTGTCCATCTAAACAATAAAATGCTCAAATTTGTCATGTATAAACAAAGAACGTAATAAATAACATTCTTAGCGTTGAAGAAGGAATCATATAAGGTAAAAACTGCAGGGTATGTCGAAAACGCGATTTTAATTGCTGTTGAGATACAAACACAAAGCCGTGAACAGACGGAAGACTATCTAACCGAGTTGGAATTTCTAACAACAACGGCAGGAGCTAAGGTCATAAATCGTTTTGTGCAGCGCCTTGCTGCCCCAGATTCTAAAATGTATGTCGGGTCGGGTAAATCAGAAGAGATCGCTGCCTATATCGAAGAGCATGAAGTGGAGACTGCAATTTTTGACGATGAATTGTCACCGTCTCAGATTCGAAATCTTGAAGCCCAACTGAAATGCAAAATCATTGACAGAAGTACATTGATCCTGGACATTTTTGCAAAAAATGCTAAATCGAATCGAGCTAAAACACAGGTTGAACTAGCTCAAAGTGAATACCTGTTACCAAGGTTAACGCGACTTTGGACTCACTTAGAGAAACAGCGTGGGGGTATCGGTATGAAGGGGCCTGGCGAAAAGGAAATTGAAACGGATAGAAGGATTATTCGAGATAAAATATCTCTGTTAAAAAAGAAATTAGGTGATATTGACAAACAAGGCGCTACGCAACGGAAAAGTAGATCTGGAGAATTACGTTTGGCTTTGGTGGGATATACCAATGTTGGTAAATCGACCATAATGAATGCCCTAACAAACGCCAATATTTTGGCGGAAAATAAACTGTTTGCCACGTTAGATTCGACAGTCCGTAAACTTGTATTGACCAAAGTATCAGATACATACATACCGCCCATAATTTCGTTGATATCAGATACAGTTGGATTTATTCGAAAGCTGCCACATCAACTCATTGAGAGTTTTAAATCGACCTTAGATGAAATTAAGGAGTCTGATTTATTGCTTCATGTAGTGGATATATCAAGTCCTACGTTTGAAGATCAGATGGAAATTGTTTTAGAAACGTTAACAGAAATTGGTGCAGGTGATAAGCCAGTTCTTACCGTTTTTAACAAGATTGATATGTATAATCCAAGACCAACATCTGAAGACATATTCGAAGACGAAACGTTACATGATTTAGAAGATTTCAAGAATACCTGGTACGCCAATGTAAATTCGCCAGCCATTTTCATCTCAGCTAAAAACAAAGAAGATATCAATAACCTGCGTAAACAACTGTTTGAATTGTGCGCCAACCAAGCGTCAAAAAAGTCGAATTATTAAAATACTGTTTTGAAGGATTAAGGTTAAGAAAGACATAATTTTTTTTTCATCCTACTCTTAGCCCTAGTTAATCGAACAATCCGCATCAAGTAATTGCCTCACTGTATATTGCGCCAATAATTTAAAAATGGCATTTCTCGAAGTGAACAATGTGACCAAAGGTTTTGACGGTCACTTGGCTATAAAAAACCTAAATTTTTCCATTCCCAAAGGCAGCATCTATGGCTTGCTTGGGCCGAATGGAGCAGGTAAAACCACCTTAATTAGAATCATTAATCAAATAACGGCTGCCGATACAGGCGACGTCATTTTTGATGGCGAAAAACTCAATCAAAGTCACATTTCCAGAATAGGATATCTCCCTGAAGAACGTGGGTTGTATAAGAAAATGAAGGTCTTAGAGCAGATCGTGTACTTCGGACAACTGAAAGAGTTATCGAAAAAAGAGTCTCAGAAAAGAGCGCTGCACTGGTTGGAGAAGTTTGATCTACTAGATTGGAGGTACAAGAAGGTGGAGGAGTTAAGTAAAGGGATGGCGCAAAAGGTTCAGTTTATACTGACCGTATTGCACGAACCGGAGCTTATCATATTAGATGAACCTTTTAGTGGGTTTGATCCGGTAAACACGGAATTGATAAAGGAAGAAATCAAAAACCTGAGAACAAATGGTGCAACGATTATATTTTCTACGCATCGGATGGAATCGGTAGAAGAAATTTGTGACTTTGTTGGCATGATCAATTTGTCGCATAAAGTGTTAGAAGGCAGTATCAATGAAGTTCGGAACTCATTCAAAAAGAATGAATACGAGGTATTGTATCGAGGTGAGCTCAACGGCATCGAGATTGAGCCTCAAAGCATTTCAAGAGAAGAACGTTTGGATTTAAATAAGGCCGTATTTGTGATAGAACCGGAAAGAGCCAAGGCGTTAATTAGCATGTTAAACAATTCGGTTGATATTGCTTCTTTCAGCGAGCGACTGCCAAGTATTAAGGATATATTCATTCAAAAAGTAGAGGAGGGTAAAAATGTATAAGATTAGATTAATCACATGGCGGGAATACATTACCCGCGTCCGTAAGAAATCATTCTTAGTCATGACCATCTTGGGGCCTGTGCTTATAGCAGTGTTTTATGGCATTATCATTTTCTTAGCCATGAATGATTCCATAGGGAAAGATGCTGAAAAAGTGTTGGTGTATGACGAGTCCAGTGTGATTGTTGACAGATTGTTTGACGATGAACGGGTGACCTTTGAGTACACGACGGATTGGGAGAACAGAAATGCGGATTCGCTTAAAGCCTGGGGTTATACTGGAAGGTTGTTTGTGCCTAAATCGTTCGAAATCTATGAACCCTCAGGTATAATTTACGAATCTGAAAACTCACTATCATTTGAATCAAAAGAACGGATAAATCGAAGAATATCTAAAGTAATTGAAGATAAGAAAATGGCACAACTTGGTGTGTCAGAGTCTGCAATGGATAGTCTTAAAACGTCTATATCATTAAATGCGTTGACGTTGAACGAAGATGGAGAAGCAAAGAATAGTAGTACCGAAATAAACACGATCATTGGCATGGCGTCTTCGTTTGTGATTTACTTTTTCATCTTTCTTTATGGCGTGCAAGTCATGAAAGGGGTTATAGAAGAAAAAACAAATAGAATTGTTGAGGTAATCGTATCGAGTGTAAAACCATTTCAGTTGATGATGGGTAAGGTATTTGGTATTGCACTTGTTGGTTTGACACAAATACTCATCTGGCTCATTTTTTCAGGGATTCTTATGGGCACTATTTCCTATATTTTTATAGGGAGTGACATGGGAAGTATAATGGAAATGGCAAAGTCGGCAAACGATATGCCGATGAACCAACTGCAGGATTTTGGAGGGAATGAGAAAATGGTCGGTGCCATCTCTGGACTTATGTCAATCAATTGGGGTTTTATTATTTTCTCGTTTATATTTTATTTCCTTGGAGGTTATTTGATGTATTCTGCTTTGTTCGCGGCTGTTGGAGCGGCAGTGGATTCAGAAACAGATACGCAACAGTTTATGTTACCCATTACACTTCCGTTGGTTTTTGCTATCGCATTATCAACCAGTGTTGTGTTACGTGATCCAAACGGGTCACTCAGCTTTTGGCTAAGCATGATACCGCTTACAAGCCCAATTGTGATGATGGTCAGGGCGCCATTCTTGAACCTAGCGACTCAATGGTGGGAAGTTGCACTTTCGATGAGCATTCTTATTGGGTCTTTCTGTTTTACGATATGGCTGGCCGGTAAAATCTATCGCACAGGGATTTTGATGTATGGTAAGAAGGCAACGTATAAAGAGTTGTTTAAGTGGCTGTTTTATAAAGGGTAACTAAATGATTAGAGGTGTTGTCCTTTTTCTCGTTACAACCTTATGTTCTGGTATAACTTTCGGACAGGGCTATGTTGTAAAGACAGTTGAAATGGATGTTGGAGGTTGGCGTCCGCATGTTGTCAAATTGCCTTATCTCAATGACACAATAAATCCGAATACAACAGTCGTTGAAGAAATCAACAGGGCAATATTGAACCATTTTGATTTGGAGGAGTATGAAGTCAAACCAGAAGAAAATTACAATTGGTTTATTGATACATTTATAATTGAACTCAACGACAATATTATTTATTATAACTTTCGAGCATCCTTTGTCAGTAACCGGGCTTACGACCACGATTGGGAAGTCTATTTTAATTTGAAGACAGGTGAAAAGTACAATGGACAATTTGTGGACTTCCATACCCTCTTTAAACCTGACCAATATTTGCCTTTTATTGAGTTGTATTGGAAGCCCAAAACTGTGGAAGCCCTAAGACAAGCCTATGCGTGTGAAGTGAATGGGTATATTGACGAACAACATTCCGTCTCAAGATACTTTATAAAAGACGATAGTATAAATCTCATTTCAATGAGTTATCGTGATTTCCCAACGATGTATTGGGAATGTGCTCCATATGTAAATTTTAAGTTAGGTGTTAAGGATATTCGTACTTCTTTAACACCCGCAGGGAACGTTTTCATAGATGACATGTTGCAAGTTGGTGATTCAAAACTCAAGGTATTTGAAGGCAACCAGAGGTTTATAGAATCTGCTGTAGATGCTATGTATGTTTTCGGTAAAGTAGATAGCTTATATGCGATGAGCATGTATTTGGAAATTAATCGGGAGAAACACGAGGTATCCGGTTGGTATTATTACGACAAGTACAAAACGAATATTGAGTTATCTGGAACCATAGGCGATGGCGAGATTTTGTTAAGTGAAAAAACGTCAAATGGTTTAGGAGGTGTGATTACATTTTCCTCAAAACAAGACGAAACGTTGGGTTTCTTCTCTAGTATGTACGACGTTGAAGGCACCTATTATAATCCAGTGAAGGACGAATTATACCAAATATTGATAACTGACTTTTTAGTTTCACCGTTTTAAGGTGGCCAATTTATAATCCTTTAATACGCTTTTTGTTTATAATACGTTCTGTTTACATAACCTGTGTTAAAGGTATTGAGACACACATGGGTATATTTGAAGTCATGCAAAAAGGCGTTGCATTTTTAATTCTGATCGTTGGCATAATTATTTTCAATAATGAACTTGCTGGTGCTCAAAATAACGAGACATTTACCACATTGGGGACACACTCCGATGATGTCGAGTCTGTCGCTGTATCTGGCAATGGGCAATATGTTGCTACTGGTTCTTGGGATAACACCGTACAAATATTTAAAGGTGATTCCACGTTTCCATACTTTCAAACATTAACTGGTCATAGAGCCGCTGTGTCGGCACTTGGGTTTAGTGGAACCGGTGATGTTTTGGTCACGGGTGGAAACGACTTTAAATTAATGGTATGGAGCAAAGTCGATAAAAAGCGATTTGAACTGGAAAAAGAGCTGAGTAATGTGCACACAGCAGGAATTAATTCCATTGTTGTTGGACCATCAGGAAACATGATTTACTCTGCCGGAGATGATGGGAAGATTGTGATTCACAATCAACGATCAAATTCTAAATGGGTCATTGATAATAAAATTCCAACCAACTGTATCGCACTGAAAGGTCGTAGTTACATTCTTTGTGCTGACGAATCTGCAGTTGTGAAGTTGTATGATATCAATGGGAATAAGCTGAAAGAATATAAAGGACATAAGGATGTTGTAAATGCGGTGGCATGCAATGGTCAATATGTCTTGACTGGCAGCAGTGATAAAACGGCTGTCATCTGGGATGCGTTTAGTGGGAAGCAGAAGAATGTATTGCTTGGCCATCAATGGAAGATAAATTCTGTTGCAATCAGTGCGGATGGCAAATACGCGATTACAGGAAGTAGTGATGGGATGACTAAGATATGGGATATCACGACGGGGGAAGAAGTTAAGTCATATGCGGAAGCGAATGGCAAAGTGCGTCAAGTGACTATGTCAAAGGATATGCGCTATATCTTCTCAGCCTATCAAGTTGATTCAATTGGGCAAAACCCAACGTATGGTTTATCTGTTTGGCACACTGGGATGTCCTTTGCCTTTAGTAATTCAGAAATGGCGATGAGACTAAAACGTCTTGAAAAGCAGCGTACAATGAGAAAGTCTTTTGAAAAACAGCGGACATTGAGAAAGTCTTATGGAGCAGGCAGTGGAACAAAACCTGAACCTAAACCGAATCCTGAACCAGAAAAAATAGAGTTAAAAGGTGAGGTGATTACCGATACAGATGAAATCCAAATTACAATAGAAGATGAGTAGCGAAAAATTTGATTCAAGCAAAGCACCTGAACCAGTTGGTTCATATCCTCATGCTAGAAAAGTTGGGGATTTATTGTTTTTAAGTGGGGTAGGGCCACGTGAAAGAGGAACGAAGAAAATACCTGGTGTTGAATTAAACGATCAGGGGGAAATTGAAAGTTATGATATCGAAGCACAGTGTCATTCAGTGTTTCGTAATATAAAATACATATTGGAGGATGCTGGTAGCAGTTGGGACAACATCGTAGATGTTACCGTGTTTTTAACCAACATGAAAGACGATTTCAAAACGTATAATCGCTTATATGCTGAATACTTTAAAGACAATCAACCTTGTCGGACAACACTTGAAATTAATTGCTTACCAACGCCCATTGGTATTGAGTTGAAGGTGATAGCTACCGTATAGGCACTAGGGATTAGCCATTAGGCATTAGGGAGAAAAGAGAGAAAAGAAAATAGAAAATAGATATTAAGTGTAGTTGCTAAGAGTCGAGGGAAATTCAGGGTTACTTGAACAATTATAGTTTTTCGGATTTAGAAATTTAGTCAGGTTTTGTAACAAACCGACGTCTATCTATTGAAACTTGTAATTAGAACAAGTTTTAGGTACTTCGTTGGCCTTCTGTTTTTAATGGGAGGCTTTTTTTTGTCTGAACTTGAAACACATGATGTATTTTGCGCCTCAACTAAAAAGCATCATGAAAATCGTAAAGTCATTCGTATTAATTCTCTCAATTTTTGGACTTAACTCCGCATCTGCTCAGACGGAGGTTATCTTAAAATATTCTTCGGAATCAGCTTTAACCGTGAATGGACTTCAAGTTACGAGTTCAACAAAGCCAAGTGAATTAATCGCAGTATTGGGTACGGCATCTAGGACAATTGAGAACAAGCACGGGGAAACTGCGTATTACTATGACGCTGTTGGGTTGATGTTTGCGTCAAAAGCGGATGTAGTGAACATTGTAGGTGTAAATTACAATTGGGATGGAGATGAGAAATTCCCTAAAACATCCTTTACGGGAAGTTTAAGCTTGGGCGAATTATCGGTAACCAAAGAGACTGTAAGTAAGGATGTGGCTGGAATCAAGAACGTGACTTTTAAATGCCCGATTCCTTTGATGTGTCTTTCTGAAGATCAGACTGTTGAGGTGAAGTGTGCCGTTGCTTTTAATAAGAAGAAATTGTCGCAGATCGTATTCTTAATTGCCGACCCTTCTAAAGAGTAAAGCGTTTAGGCTTTAACCATCTTAGCGATGTACTTGCCGAGTATGTCAAATTCTAAATTGACAGTTGAATCTATTTCAATGTCCTTAAAATTTGTGTGTTCGTACGTGTAGGGAATAATGGCGGCTGAAAGAGAATCAGTAACTCTAAACTAATTATTGTAATTTGCCAAATGAACCAAATGAACTAAATATGATAAAATCATTTCTAGTACTAGCGATTATTGTTGGACAAAGCTGTTACGCATTTTGCCAGGATACGACTGCGGTTTATTTTAACAGTTATTCAAAAAGAACGTCTAATGCTTCTGGGGTTTTTAAGCTGGTAGTGCCAAAAAATGACACGGTCTATTACTCTGGGGAGTCACATACCATAAAATTTCCAAACGAATTCAAATACAGCGATACCGCATTTACAACTATCTTTTTTACGGGTAACCCGAATTCTATTTTCAGCAGGGAATTAGGCGTTTTGGTAGGAGATTATAAATCAAAAAAGCCAACGTTTTATATAGACAGAAATGGAAATAACAATTATTCTGATGATGGCAAACCTATAGTTTTTTTAAATGACTCAATACTTGATGTGTATTTAGATAATAGTGAAGACCCCAATTGCAAGTTTGGTGTCCGCTTATTTTACCGTACATATAAATTCGGCGACCAGAAATTTTTATCACAAATGGGACCACTAGCCAAGAAAAATCAGTTTGCGTCTATTGAGTATTGGCTGGGTGAATTCAGATTAAACAATAGAATTAATTCCATCACCGTAGACAGTTTTATTGTCCTGATTGGACTTCATGATTATAACTGTAATGGAACCTATAATGACGTTGGAAAAGACAAAGTAATTTTTGGAAACAAGTTTGACAACTCAATATCAACAAGATTACAACATGGAGCCATTGTGATCTCTGATACCACGAGGGTTCTAATCAACAATGTGGTATATGATATTCGAGAGATTGCCAAGGATGGTAGTGCACTAACCTTGATAAAATGTAAGGATTCGTGTCGTATTGAAAAGAAGATACAGAATGGCATGAAGCTTACACATACGGCTTTAGTAGCCCTTGACTCGTCCAACGTGTATTTAGATGAGATTCAAGATTCCAACAAGTATTTGCTAATAGACGTCTGGGGACTTTGGTGTAAGGCTTGTATAAATCAGTTGCCGAGATTGGAAGAACTCTACCGTGAGCGCAAAGAGAATCTTCAAATCGTTAGCTTGAATTGGGGCGATTATCCTCAGACTGTTTACACCTATTTAAATGAAAATGCATCGCATTGGCCGGATCAGTTGTTTGCCAACAAACAATTCTTAAAAGACTACATGGTGGATAGTTATCCAAATTACATATTGGTAGGGAAGGATGGCGTGATTATAAAACTTGGGACTAACCTTACAGAGGTGAAAGAAATTATTGGTGAATGACCAAAAAGAAAAATATATTATTAGTTACGGGTCTACTTTTCATTCTTCAAGTAATTGTATTCCAAGATTACATTCTGCCAATTCAATGGGGGCAGGTGAAAGTTCAAGGACTAGCTTGTACTTGTCCAGATGAAACTGTATTGAATGGACAATTGTATCTCAGATCAGTGACACCAGACAGTTTGAAAGTCTATCACCTAGATTATTCAGAAATTTATGTAACAGAACGTCCAGCTACGGATTTTGATCCTATGGGAGTTGACGAATATATAATCAGAGGTCAAATAATTGGCAAAGACCAAGTGGATGAGAGTTCCACCTGGAACCCTAAATTTCAAGTGGATACTTGGAGGCCTGTTAATATAATTATTGACTTAATAGTTAAAGGATTACTAGTTATAGAGTTAATAGGTCTTGGACTTATAGTAATCATAATGGAAACTTGAAAGATGTAATAAGACTTTGAATCAATGACAAATCTTGTCGCATACAGATTGTTACAACCTTCACTCATCCAAAATTCAACCCTTCGGCAACATCTTAAGGATGTATTTACCTAGGATGTCAAATTCTATATTGACAGTAGAACCTATTTCAATATCTTTAAAATTCGTGTGTTCGTAGGTGTAGGGAATAATGGCTACAGAAAAAGAATCAGCTCCTGAATTAAACACGGTCAAACTTGTCCCGTTTATGGTGATAGAGCCCTTCTCCACCGTAATTTGACCAACAGCTGGTTGATATTTAAAAGTAAACATCCAACTTCCTTCTTGATCTTTTTTATCCGTACAAATAGCGGTTGTATCTACATGGCCTTGAACCATGTGGCCATCAAGTCTATCGCCCATTTTTAGACAACGTTCTAAATTTACATGTGTACCAACTTGCCAATCCGCTAAATTTGATTTGTCAAGTGTTTCTTGAATGGCTGTAACTGTATGCGTATTTGTATCACAAGCGGTTACTGTTAAGCATACACCGTTATGCGCGACACTTTGGTCGATTTTGAGTTCATTAGAAATTGTTGAAGCAATGGTGAAATGCACGTTTGTCCCTTCATGTTGAACATGTGTCACTTTTCCTAAATCTTCAATTATTCCAGTAAACATTTAATCTTCTTTTATCGATGCAGACAAATACTCACGATTCATTCGTGCGATATTTGTTAATGAGATTCCTTTTGGACATTCAACTTCACAAGCTCCTGTGTTTGTGCAATTACCAAATCCTTCTTTATCCATTTGATTAACCATGTTTAATACACGATCTGCGGCTTCCACCCGTCCTTGCGGTAGTAATGCATATTGCGACACCTTAGCACTAACAAACAACATGGCAGAAGAGTTCTTACAAGTCGCAACACAGGCGCCACAACCAATACACGTGGCAGCATCCATAGCTTCATCGGCGTCAGCCTTAGGAATAGGAATTGCGTTCGCATCTTGCGTGTTACCAGAAGTATTTACAGATATATAACCTCCCGCTTGCTGAATACGATCAAAGGCAGTACGATCTACAACTAAGTCTTTGATTACAGGAAAAGCTTTTGCTCTAAAAGGTTCTATATGGATCGTGTCTCCATCCTTGAACATGCGCATATGTAACTGGCATGTGGTTACACCTCTATCAGGTCCGTGGGCCTCACCATTGATGTGTAAGGAACACATACCACAGATGCCTTCACGACAATCATGGTCAAACGCTACAGGCTCTTCACCAGTATTCACCAATTGCTCGTTTAAAACGTCAAGCATTTCTAAAAACGACATGTGATCGGAAATTTCCGTCACATTGTACGTTACCATTTGCCCTTTGTCTTGCGAATCTTTCTGTCTCCAGATTTTGAGTGTTAAATTCATTTTCTATCTTTTTTGCAACGAGCCATTAGCCACTAAGCACCAGGAGTTAGGGTTCTTTCAAGTTTGTTGATTAATGTATTCAACATCTTTCCTACTTCCACAATCAATGCCATTGTGGGTTTTGTATCGTTGGTATATTTTAAATCTAATGCAATTAATAACTGAGTCTCGATTTCATAAAGTGAGCCTCTTGATATTCGTAAAAATTGTAAGTAGTTTTTTGTTGTTGCCCTTCCCCATCCTTCAGCGATGTTCGATGGAACGGAAACGGCGGCCCGTCGTAATTGCATAGTAAGTCCAAATTTTTCATCAGGCGGAAACGAACTTGTTAGTTTATAAACATGAGATACAAGCCTCATGGCTTTTTGCCAAGTTGTTAAATCTTTATATGATGTTATTTTCTTCAAATGTATTAATACACTATTAAGGTGTGACCTTTGTACTTTGCAACCAAATTCAGCACATTTTTATAATCTCGCAATTTATTTCTCCCAATGTGCTTAACTATCCTCTTTGTTCTTTTTAAACCCTAATCCCTAGTGGCTAGTGGCTAATCCCTACTTATAACTTCTCTCTTCTCTTTAATCTTATATCTTTCTGTTTACCCTAATCCCTAATGGCTAGTGGCTAATCCCTACTTATAACTTCTCTGTTCTCTTTAATCTTATATCTTTCTGTTTACCCTAATCCCTAATGGCTAGTGGCTAGTGGCTAATCCCTACTTATAACTTCTCTGTTTCAATTCAATATCGTTAAACTCAAGTTGCTCCTTGTGCAGGATGGCATCTTTCGGTTCACCGGTATACTCCCAAGCAGATACATAAGCATAGTTAGTGTCGTCTCGCTTAGCTTCACCCTTTTGCTCACCATCAAGTTCAACAGATTCTTCTCTAAAGTGACCGCCACAAGATTCATTTCTTTCCAAAGCATCTTTGGCAAACAACTCACCAAGTTCTAAGAAATCGGCAACTCTTCCTGCTTTCTCTAATTCCATATTCATACCATCTGCAGCACCTGGCACCAACACATCTTTCCAAAACTCAGCTCTAATGGACTGAATTTCTTCAATGGCTTGTTTTAGTCCTTCCGTATTACGCGACATGCCAACTTTATCCCACATCACTTTGCCCAATCGTTTATGAAAGTGATCCACGGATTTTGAGCCTTTATTCTGCATTAAGTGGTCAATACGATCCGTAACGTTTTTTTCTGCTGCTTCAAATTCTGGTGAATCAGTAGATATTTTACCCGTTCGAATGTCATTCGATAAATAGTCCGCAATCGTATATGGCAAAACAAAATAGCCATCTGCTAATCCTTGCATTAATGCCGAAGCACCAAGTCTGTTCGCACCATGATCAGAGAAGTTAGCTTCTCCAATGGCGTAACATCCTGGTATTGTTGTCATTAGGTTGTAATCTACCCAAATGCCACCCATGGTATAGTGTGTAGCAGGATAAATCATCATTGGCGTTTTATATGGATTTTCGTCAACGATTTTTTCGTACATCTGGAATAAGTTCCCATATTTGGCTTCAATAACAACTTCACCGAGTTCCAGAATTTTCGTTTGTGATACGTTTTCTAAGCCTTGAATTTTGACTTGTTCGTTACCATATCTATTAATGGCAGACTTGAAATCTAAATAAACCGCTTCACCTGTTTTATTAACACCATAACCTGCGTCACATCTTTCTTTCGCTGCTCTAGACGCCACGTCTCTTGGCACTAAGTTGCCAAAAGCTGGGTATCGTCGTTCTAAGTAATAATCTCTGTTTTCTTCTGCGATTTCCGTCGGTTTTAAACGACCTTCTCTGATCGCCATCACATCATCCATGCTTTTCGGGACCCATATTCTGCCGTCATTTCTCAACGACTCAGACATAAGCGTTAATTTAGACTGGTAATCACCAGACCGAGGAATACATGTTGGATGTATTTGTGTGTAACACGGGTTTGCAAAGTATGCACCACGTTTGTGAATCTTCCATGCTGCTGTGGTATTCGACCCCATTGCATTCGTTGAAAGGAAGTAAACATTTCCATATCCACCTGAAGCAATAACCACGGCATGGGCTGAATGTCGCTCAATTTCTCCTGTAACTAAATTTCTGGCAATGATGCCTCGTGCTTTACCATCAACGACAACCACGTCCAGCATTTCATGTCGATTGTACATCTCTATTTTACCACGTCCTATTTGACGATTCATGGCTGAGTATGCACCCAACAGAAGCTGCTGTCCAGTTTGACCTTTTGCGTAGAATGTTCGTGAAACCAAAACTCCACCGAATGACCTGTTATCCAGCAACCCGCCATACTCACGTGCAAATGGAACACCTTGTGCCACGCATTGGTCGATAATGTTGGCAGATACTTCCGCTAAGCGATATACATTGGCTTCTCTAGATCGGTAATCTCCTCCCTTAACAGTGTCGTAGAACAACCTGTATGTGGAGTCGCCGTCACCTTGATAATTTTTTGCAGCATTGATACCACCTTGAGCGGCAATAGAATGCGCACGTCTCGGTGAATCTTGATAACAAAATGCCTTTACGTTGTATCCCAACTCAGCTAACGTAGCCGCCGCTGAACCTCCTGCTAAACCAGTACCAACGACTATTACGTCGATGTGTCTTTTGTTCGCTGGGTTGACTAGGTTTATCTGGTCTTTATA
>JBLHOC010000052.1:0-18349 GCA_047620825.1 Bacteroidia bacterium
TTATTACAGTAGAAGCAAAACATTTTTCTTTAAGGACAGTGTAGAATTAGTAAACCCAGAATATCGTATGAAGAGCGATACTTTGAGTTACAATACGATCTCAAAGATTGCCTATTTCTATGGACCGACCTACATTTATAGTGACGAGAACACCATATTTTGTCGATATGGTTGGTATAACACAATAGCCAATACAAGCGAATTTAGTAGGGGCGTTTGGATTCAAGGGGAAGATAATAAATTGATTACTGATAGTCTTTTGTACAACAGAAACACTGGCATAGGACAGGCCTTTAGAAACATTACATTAATAGACACAATAGAGCAAATAAGAATTGAAGGAGATTATGGCATTTCCTATCGGCTTATAGGAAGAACAATGGTAACCGGTAGTCCGCTGGCAATTAAATATTTTGAGGATGACAGTCTTTTTGTAAAATCAGATACTTTGATTGACCAAGTTGATACAGTCGGAAATCGAAGATTGTTGGCCTATTATAACACCAAAATCTATAAAAATGATTTGCAGGGAATAGCCGACTCGTTAATCTATTCGTTTAGTGATTCTACAATATCCATGATGGGATCCCCGATACTTTGGACCGAGGAAAATCAAATAACAGGTGATACACTGATTGTATTTCGAAGGAACGGACAATTACATAAGTTAGAAGTAATAAATGAAGCATTCATTGTGTCATATGTGCAACCAGAGATTTTCAATCAAATAGACGGGACGGATATGACTGCCTTTTTTAAGAATAACAAACTGAGCCAGGTGAAAGTTGAAGGTAACGGGCAAAGCGTTTATTACGTGCAAGATGATGATTCGGCATTCACAGGTGTTAATCATATGGTTTGCAGTGACATGTTAATTACTGTGGATGACAATACGGTTTCGGATGTCCGTTATTATGATAGTCCAAAGGGTGGCTTTTATCCAGTGACGGATTTTCCAACAGACAAAAAGAAGCTACCCAATTTTATATGGTTACCGGATAATAGACCGGCCTTGAGCTATTTTATGCAGGACAGACTTAAAAAAGAAGCTGAACGACCGGAGTCAGTAAAAGATTTATTTAGTGGATCTAAAAACATGGACGAATGAGATTTTTGATATTTTTAGTGATGAGTGTTATTGCGGTTTGTCAATCATTTGGGCAATCTGCTTATATAAACTCAATACACAATGATCGAGAATATACAGATAGCTTATATTCAGATTCAAGTGTATCAATCTTGCCATATGATCAAGTGGCTGCGTTTAATGGTTTACCTTATTACGAAGTCGATTCTGCGTTCAAGGTAACTGCACGTCTTCAACTAAAAAAGGGAAAACCATTTGAAATGCAGACCAGTACTAAACGTCTGCCGGTATATAGAAAATATGGAAAACTGAGTTTTCAAATCGGTGAGACAAAGTGTGAATTATTTCTATATCAGCAAGTTGTTAGCTTAACGAATGACACAGTGACAAGTGAATATCTCTTTTGTCCGTTCAGGGATTTATCAAATCAGGATTCCACGTATGGAGGTGGGAGGTATTTAGATTTTAAGTTATCTGATGTTAGAGATATGGAGGTTGTAATTGACTTTAATTTGTGCTACAATCCTTACTGCGCCTATAATTCGAGGTATTCTTGCCCTGTTCCTCCTCTAGAAAATAAATTAAAGATTAGAATTGACGCGGGTGTTAAAAAATGGCATGAACACTAAAGTAATGCTATCAACCAAAACGACTAAATTTGCATTCCACTATGATGATTGAAGCACTTAAATCGAAAATACACAATGTAAAAGTGACTCAGACCGAGTTGCGATACGTTGGGAGTATTACCATTGATGAGGATTTGCTCGATGCAGCAAACATGATTGAAGGGGAAAAGGTTTTAATTGTCAATAATAACAACGGAGAGCGATTAGAGACATACATCATTAAAGGAGAGCGGGGCAGTGGTATGATATGTTTAAATGGTGCTGCAGCTAGAAAAGCTCAATGGGGAGATCAAGTCATCATTATCTCATTTGCGTATTTAGATTTCGAGGAGGCTAAAATATTCACTCCTACAATAATTTTTCCTGACGCTAATAATCGATTACCGTCTTGAATCCAAAAGTTCTAAAACTGTTGAAAAAAGCAATCTATCCAATGATTGCAATAGTGATGATTATTTGGGTCTATAATACAATCCATCCAGAAAAAGTCGTTAAAGAATTGAAAGGTGCTAATTATTTGTGGGTAGGATTAGCAGCTTTAGCTGGCTTGTTCAGTCATTTTATTCGAGCAGTTCGTTGGAAGTTATTGATTGAACCATTGGGTTATAAAGCACGGGTTAAGACAGGATTTTACGCAGTTATGGTTGGTTATACCGTCAACTATGTGACTCCTAGAATGGGAGAAGTAGCACGTTGTGCTTTAATGAATAAGACAGATAATATTCCAATTGACAAACTAGTAGGTACCGTTTTTATTGAACGCGTATTTGATGTAATTGTAACATTGATTATAACTTTGATCGCAGTGTTTTTGCAATACGAGTTAATATCGGAATTTTTAGAAAACATATTTGCGGTTAGCGGTTCAGGTTTGAATTACAAAATCATACTGCTGATGTCTTTAGCAGTTATTGGAGTGGCCGGAATCCTTGTCTACAGATGGATAAAGAAGCGCGACAACAATCCTCCATTCTTAGTTAAAATTTTAGGGTTCATAGGGGGACTTCTAGAAGGTGCAAAAAGTATATTTAAATTAAAAAAACCTTGGTTGTTTCTATTTTATACATTAACTATTTGGTTGATGTATTTTTTGGTGTCTTACATTGTTTTCTTTGCCTTGACTGGAACAAGTCATTTAGGTTTAGATGCAGCGGTAACCACCTTAATTGTTGCTACAATCGCTGTCATTATACCATTGCCAGGGGGCATTGGTAGTTTTCATAAGCTTGTACCACTTGGATTGGTGCTTTATGGCATCGATATAGATTTAGGGACGAGTTATGCATTTATTTCCCACGGCAGCCAAATGTTAATGATTTTTATTGTGGGCGGGATTTCTATGTTGCTGGTTGGTTTTGAACAAAAAAAACTTGCGGAATGAATCAAATAGACAAAACAAAATCTAAGATAATTGAACGCTCAGGTTTGACTAACCATGTGAAGGCGTGGAAGGATGCAGGTAAAAGGGTTGTATTTACAAATGGGTGTTTCGATATTTTGCACAAGGGTCATATTGATTATTTAAATCGAGCAGCTGACAAAGGTGATAAATTAATCGTAGGGGTGAATAGCGATGCTTCAGTCACCAGTTTAAAAGGGCCCAATCGTCCGATACAGGACGAATCATCTCGATTATGGATATTGGCCAGTTTGTCGTGTATTTCTGCAGTAACGTTGTTTTCGGAAGACACACCAATGGAATTAATTCGGATTCTAAAGCCAGACGTACTTGTAAAAGGCGGAGATTACACACTGGAAACCATCGTTGGGGCACAAGAAGTCTTACAATACGGGGGTTCTGTGGAGGTAATTCCATTTCTTGAAGGATACTCAACGTCACGCTTAGAAGATAAAATACGACGTTCGGATATTCATTCTAGGTAAATTAGGGTCACTTTCTATATTTGTAAGACGTCATGTTCAACAAGTCGTTCTATAATGTAGTGTATGTAGTTTTATTACTACTATCGTCAGCAAGCTTTGCTTTTGCTCAGTCAATTCAGTATACCAACTATAACACAGAAGATGGGTTGCCAAGTCCTGAGACATATTTTGCGCATGAAGATGCGAAAGGATATTTATGGTTTGGCACGGATAGGGGGTTAAGTCGATACGACGGATATAAGTTTACAAATTTTACAACAGCAAACTCTGATCTTACTAACAATACTATTTTTAAATGTTACGAGGCTCCAAATACAGATCTCTGGTTTACCTGCTATGATGGGTCAATCAGTATCTTCGATATCGAAACTGAAAAATTCAGACCATTCAAGTTCAACGATAGTTTAAAGAAGTGGTTTAAGTATTGGCCAAACGAAATAAAATTCTTCCCAGAATCGATACAAATATTTGGTAGCCGTGAATTGTATCACTACGTAGTTTTGGATACAAGTCAATCCTATGTCCAAAGGAATAATTTTAATGATCTTGAGCTGAAAATGTATGAGATAAAACTTCCTCAAAAGCCTATAAATAAACTTTATGTTAAACAAAGTAAAGAAAGGGGTCGGGACGAAGTCTTAGCCTTTGCGAATTGTATTTATTGTAATGAGATAGACATAATACTTGGGAAATGGCAGTTAGAAAATGTTGCCGTAATTTCAGGCAAGATATATATCCATTTTGATCAATACTTATTAAGTATTGATCATGACGTTGTGAAAATAGAGTTTGAATTTAAGGATGTGATAAACTATATTTATCTAGATAAAAGCAATCGTTTATATGTATTGACGAGAAATGGGTGCTATGTTAAGACCCAAGGGAATTACCAGGGCTTTTTAAACAACTTTAGTGCTTCAGGTTCGATAAAGACTATCTCTGGAGATCTTTGGGTAACGAGTTTAAGCAAGGGGATTGTGAGGTTACCAACCCACACAAACTTTCAAATGTCACATGAGAATATTCAAAATAGTATAATTACTCAAATTTATGGGAGTAGTAATGGTTTATTGCTTGGAACAAATCGTGAAACAATATTTCATTACAATAGGAAAGAGACATTTAAGTTAGTGGTCGATAAGTTCACGAAGCAACCTGGTGACTTACGAATGTCAAACTTTAATGCCTCACAAAGTGATATTATAAGTACTGGAGGATTCCGATTTATCCCTAATGGAATCGATTTTAATATTGAAAAGATTAAAACAAAAACCTATACTTCCCAAACGATCACTTTAGACAATGGTGAAATGATGTCATTGCCATATTTGCCGGGATATATAATCCACGATGACAAGGACAAATGGGACTTTGTTCAGACCAACGGTGAACAGTTGATAAAGGTCGATAAAGATAACAAAGGAGTAATCTGGATGTCAAGTTTAAATGGTATATGGCGGTTAGATCAAAAAGACTTGTACAAACCCATTAGGATTTTGGACTTCCAGTCTCTAAATGATAGAGTAAATGATATAACACATTTCGATTGGGGTATTAACGCATTCTCCACAAGCGCTAATGGGATTGTTCTTGTTAAAAACAATGCCGCCTACGTGATTTCGGATAGCAATGGATTGATTAGTAACATGACAAATTGTTTTGTGAAATCACAAGACACAATACTTTGGGTTGGGACCAATAAAGGCATATCAAAAGTGGTCATCAAAGAAGATATATCTTCATCATACGTTGATTTTAGCTTAAATATAGACGACGGCTTATTAAGCAATTATGTATACTCTATTTGTTACTGGGACAATGCCCTTTGGGTTGGGACGGACAAAGGCTTGTTGAAAATCCCCAAAGAAAATTTGGAGCCTTCTAGATTTACGCCTAGGCTAAACATAAGTAAAATGAGCATGGCTAACTCTCAAGACAAATTGTTGGTCAACGAGTTAAACCATAAACAAAACGACATAAGAATCCACTACGTAGGGATTTGCTTTAAGAAACCCGAAAAGGACTTCTATCGTTATAGATTGATCCGAAATGGAATTCAAATTGAAGATTACAGCTTTACTGATAATACAAATGTTGATTTTCTTAAACTTATACCTGGTAATTACACCTTTGAAATCGCTTGTAAAAACAAAAATTATGTATGGTCGGAGACCCAAACACATACGTTCAGTATAATTCCTCATTTCTCACAGACGGATTGGTTTAGAACTTCCTTATACTTGTTAGGCATTCTGTTACTGATCACCATATCATTTTACCAAGTAAGGGAAGCACGAACCAAATACAACCGAGAAAACAAATTGCAAACACTGGAGTATAAATATCAAGAGTCGGAATTAGCGGCTCTTAGAAATCAAATGAATCCGCATTTTGTTTTCAATGCATTGAACTCTATTCAATCGTATGTTCTTGACAAAAATATTGAAACAGCTTCTTCATATATACAACAGTTCTCAACTCTTATGAGAGAAAGTTTGGAATATTCTAAATGTGAGTTAATTCTGCTCACAAGGGAAATTGAGTTTCTGAAAAATTATCTCAGAATAGAACAGCTCCGTTTCCCCAAAAGATTTAACTACTCCGTAAATATTGAGTCAAGTGATGAAGAAAATGAAGTAATGATCCCCCCTCTAATAATTCAACCAATTGTTGAAAATTGTGTAAAACACGCTTTTGAATCTATGGATTCAGGCGGTATTGTCTCTGTAGATTTTAGGATTATAAATAAAACCATTAATTGCATTGTGACAGATAATGGGATAGGAATTAAGAATGCGAGAAAACAGACCAACATTGCACACGAGTCAATTGGTATTCGAGTGGTAGAAAATAGATTAGCACTTATACCTGGGATTGAATATCCGTTAATAAATTTTGTCGATTTGTCTGAAGAAAATAGGAATGAACACGGAACAAAAGCCGAAATAAACATACCAATAATATGAAAATAATAATTATCGATGACGAGATCAATAGTATCCGCGTCACAAAAAGCTTACTAAAAGAGTACGGAAACGGTGTTGAACTCATCGGAGAATTTACCGACCCAAAATTGGCGTTGTCCCAAATCAAGGAAACTAAACCTGATTTATTACTACTTGATATCGAAATGCCCGGGATGAATGGATTTGAGCTTCTGGATAAATTGGACCTCGATGAAATTAATGTCGTATTTGTTACAGCCTACGATCAGTATGCAATTAAAGCAATTAAATGCTCTGCAATCGATTACATCCTTAAACCTTTTAGTCTTAACGATCTTAAAATTGCGTTAGACAAAACAACTACTGTACTTAAGAATGGGAAGCTTCGTGCACAAGCAATAGCACAAAAGCGTCAAGAGTATATTATTATTCCAGGTCTAAGAGAATACGTAAAAGTCAATTTAAATGAGATTGTCTATGCTGAAGGTCAAAGAGGAGGCTACACCATGTTTTGCCTTCTTAATGGGGCCAAAGCCATGGCGTCCAAGCCTTTATCTTACTATCAAGATGTATTAAATGATCGACCTTTTATAAAAATTCATAAATCGCACATTATTAATGTCAATGAAATGAAAAAGTTCAATTCAGCCACATATAAAATAACAATGTCGAACAATGTTGAGCTTGATTTGGCACACAGAAGAAAACCAGCATTTTTGAAATATTTGAAAGGGAAATAGCTTTTATTTTGTGCTTGGCAAATAGGTGGTTTATTTAAATATTTGCCAGTGCCTAGTAACAGTGAAACAAAGTCCTACTTTGAAATACACATCGCCGTATTATTATTTGGCTTAACCGCCATTCTTGGGAAGTTTATTGTTTTTGAACAGCTCGCCCTGGTTTGGCATCGGATATGGATAGCAGTAGTAGGTCTTCTCTTTTTTCCTGGAGTTGTTAAAGGCATCCTAAGTATAAACAGAAGACACCTTTTCATATTTGCTGTTATCGGTATCGTCGTAAGTATTCATTGGGTTTCATTTTTTGCCAGTGTAAAATTGGGAAACGTTAGCATTGCCTTGGCATGTATGGCTACAACGACACTGTTTATTTCAATACTAGAACCTCTATTAACTAAATCTAAATTTCAATGGTTTGAATTACTACTTGGAATATTTGTAATTGCGGGAATTCTCTTAATATTAGATATAGGGGAAACATATTATGCATCTATTCTGGTAGGACTATTAGCAGCGTTTCTAGCAGCTGTGTTTTCCACCTTGAACAAAAAGTATCTGAGAAACTACAATCCCATTTCTGTTTCAGCAGTAGAATTACTGGCAGGATTTGTTTTCCTAACAATCGTTATAATCATTTATGAAGGATCTTTTGATTTTTCTAAATACTCTCTACTAAGAAATGATTTAACATCTCATTATTCCTTATTTAGTGTTCAAATTCACTCAATTTGGTATTTACTTGTACTTGGACTTTTATGTACATCAGTGGCATATGTTCTAGCCCTTTCTTCTCTTCGAAATCTTTCTGCCTTCAGTGCAGGGCTTGCAGTTAATCTTGAACCCATATATGGCGTGATTTTGGCAATAATTATTTTTCACGAAGACAAAGATTTAACTCCAAAATTTTACATTGGAACAGGATTGATCCTATTATCAGTGTTTATACATCCAGTGTTTAGACGTTTACAACGAATAAGAAAGAAACGTTTACTGTAATGTGTACCTTATGCTTATACCAAAATCAGTTATCGCCGATCTAAAGCTTTGGGAGTTTTTTGGTTCAGTTAAAGTTCGGTTATAAAACATTCTCAAATTGGTGTTGTCATTAATCTTATAGTCAATGTTCGGTTTAATCGAGAATATTCGGTTACCTGCCTGAGCTGTATTTGTTCCAAGTTCAATATCCCTACGAACCGTAACTCCGTCCCTAATAGATAAGTCGAATCGGAAGTTAAGATTGTTTTCTAGGTAAATTTTTGACCCTCTATATTTGATTGGTAGTTTAATACCTTTTGTAACAAAACCGGCACCAATAACCCACTCCATATTTCTTTGTTCAATCATTTGGAAGGTATTCATGAAAAGCGTAATGTTTCTATCTCTTTTATGTGCCAGTTTTAGTGTTAGCCCATTTTTCATTGTCACATCTATACCCAGTACAGGTGTCATTCGCTCAACAAGGGATACCCCCTGTTGGAAAGTGTATTTTGACTTTAAATTACTTGTATCGTTGATAATCGGATCAGCGCCGTAAGTTAATTCACTGTAATAACTATTTAAGTTTAATGTCGAATTATAGGCATGCTGTATGCTGATATTGGTAAAATACTTCTTTAATCCAAATAAGTCTTTAAGTCCATTATAACTAATTTGCCACGCTGGTGCTGGTAATCTCTTGAAAGGGCTTAGTATTTTAGATTGTGTCCCCCCATAGGCAGATAAAAACGAGAAGAGAATTACATCTTGCTGCGTTTGGCCATATCCAACTGGAAAGCCTGTCGATGGATCTACCTCACCAATTCGATCTTCAAATCGCTTGTTCAATCCGCTACTAAACTCTTGTTTTTGTAATGTTTGTGCAATCGCCAATCGATTGTCTTTAAATGCAGAGAACGCATCAGAACCATAGTTCTGTGTCACGTCACCCAACTTATCAAATGCTGTGCCCCATGACATAAATGAAATGGAATATTGACCAATTTCTTGTAATCCTAAATCTAAGAATTTTTGCTCCCCTTCTTCGTAACGAAAATTACTAGACAATGTATTGCTGGTTCTTTTAGTAATATTTAATGTGATCCTGAAATTCCGGAAAGGTTCTAAAGTCGCACTACCAGTTACATTTTGACCCTTTAGCTGCATGTACCTAGTGTTCTGTGTAATGTCAGTAGTTATATGTCCATCTTTAGCAAGGGTATAACGTAGTTCTGGATTTTGCAATCCAAAAATAAATGGCCAAGACGGTGTATTTAAATCAAAGTTTTGTCCTAAATATTGAATGTCTGGACTGAAACCAGGTAATGTCGTACCATTGGTTTCTGTGTACGTCATTTGAGCCTGTTTTATCATTAACAAGAACGCACCAATTCCTTTTACCGCTGGGTTTAATCCTTGTTTTTTCTTTTTGGTATCTGGGTTTTTGCTCGCACCATTGGCAGAGTCAGGGTCGTCTTTATTTTCTTTTGGCTTTTTCTTTTTCTTCACGGTTCGGGAAACAAATGGTCGGAGCACTTTAGATCTGTTGTAAAATGAAGTAAAATTCATTCGTCCGTTAAGAGTAATGGTCTGACTATTCTGAATTGTGTTTCCTAAGGTTGGATATGTGGGAGGAGCTGTTGTCCAGCTATAATTGGCAGCATATTTGGCTGTGGCAGTTATCCAGTTTAGCTTTTTAAATTTACTAAACGGAACGGTATAATTCAAATCCATCACTTGGTTGAAATTCCGCATTGTTCCGAAATTGAAGAAGTTGTCACGTATAGAATCTTCTTTCTCCTTCGTGTCAATTTCTCCGAAAGGCTCTTCAACCCAAGCATCTACCACACTGTTGTAGTTGAACTTAAGATTATTCGTAAACCGCCACCTTGCACCATACGAACGTTTTAATGTAAACGACTTATCATAAAAACGCGGTACAATCGCTTCGAAATCATCATTACTTCTATTCTGCATTTCCCCATAACGCCGGTCAACGTCAAACTGAAAATTCAGACTACTAGGCATCAATGTAAAATTGAAGTCCTTAATCATTCTCAATTGTTTTGCACGAATGATTTTTTTGAATGGCTCCCATGGTTTTGGCCGATTGGCATACGTATATGCCAAACTTGCACGATGAGTATTCGTGAAATTCTCTTTAACAATTTGATTTCTTCGATAAACACGTTGGTAAGAATAACTTGTATTAAAATTCTCTATATCCCAAAGGCGGACTTTGCCACCACCAGTTCTGTTCTTTTTAAAATTTGTAAAGTTTAAACTATAACGACTCGTATAGTCCTGACTTGTTTCCTTAATTGTCTTTTTGTCCTCATCAGCTGCAGCAGCCAATACTTGTTTGTATAAAATATCTGGATTTAATGGGTAATATTTAGGGTTAATATAATTTTCGTTCCAGCCGATAAACATAGGAATCGTAATGCCTGATTTTTGAGGGAAAAACTTTCCTAGCTCTATGTTTGATGAGATGTCATACTGGAATGTTTGATCTAAACTTCGCTCATTTAATGCTTTATCTATACCGCCAAATCCGATAGTCGTATAATTACCAGATACATTTAGCCGCGCAAAATCCGCAAGTTTGGTAACCATTCTTGCAGTAGCTGCCCATCCACCCTTATTTGAAATACCTGTCACACGCATTTCATTGAACCAAACTTCTGTACAAAGCTTCTCCTGCCCTGTACTGCTATTTGGGTTCATTACACCCAACATCATAGTTCGGACTTGACTTAAGTCTGGCAAACCAACCACACGTAAAATGTGACCTTTACTGTTTGTAGTCTCGTATGTTGTAGTTTTAGACCTAGTCGATTTTTCTCTTTGAATTTTCAAATCATAGAATTCTTGCAAAGCAAACTCCATGTTATTGGTTGAGGGCCAAATCTCATCTTGCAATACTGCCCCATTAGCAGTTATTTGAAGAGGCATCTGATACTCGTAATAATTATTCTCTAAATCAGTTCCAATTCTAACAAATGCCCAAACATCTCCGTTTTGAAGTTGGTCGCCTTCTGCATGAAGGAACATTTTGAAATTTTTATAGTTTCTGATATCTATTTCGGTTACTCGGAAAGCACCTCTTGCATCACCTTTCTCTAATTCACAAACCCGTAATGACAGTGACTGCTCGTTTTGCAATACTTGGTTCGGTTGTGTTGGGTCCAATTCCCGTGTTATACCAGGTGGCTCAACATATTTAATTGGAACACGTGAGCTGTTCTCCTCAATGTTTACCGTACTAACAACAAATTCAACAGGGTCGTTTGGATCAGGAGGAAGACCAATGGTCGGTGGGAATTTTAAACTATTCTGATACCTTCTCCAATCAGCTCGAATCATTCGCATTTCAAGCAATCGAACAATTACACTATCTTCAAATCCAGTCATAAACATACGCATGAAACGAATGGATTTGAAATTACTGATTCCACCAACACGTTTTTGATAGTCTCTAATCGGAATTTTTAGCTGGTAGTAAGTAACACTATCAGGTTTGTGCCCCTCATCTTCACGGGCAGCAAACACACGAATTGAATCTGCCACATAACCTGTACCAACAACAAGGTCGGATTGACTTAAATCAATTTTATACTGGAAGTACTCTTCTATTTGGTCAAGCGTATTGTCTTGGTTAATATCCTCATCATCTGGGAAAGTTGAATTGGCTTTGGGCGTACCGTCGGGTAATCTATCTAAATTAGAGTTTCCGTCAGGTTGCTTATAATATAAATACCGATGTAAAACCGTTGTTTGAGTGACATCGTAATCGGGATCTCTATGATGTTTGAAATTATCACCAGCTGGATCACTAATTGCGTTCAAATAAGCTTGTGAAGAAGCCCCTAAGGTGTTTTTTATATCTTCAAGGTATGAGTCCTTGTAAAATTCAAGTTCAAGCTCATCACTCAATCCATCCAAACCAACGTCTTGATAACTACGAGCACTTGGATCATTGTCGAAACCATCAACAATAGGTTGAATTGTCCCAACTACCCCGCATGCCGTCTGCTCAATTGCTGTTGTAGTTGAGTTCGCAGTGGGTAATGAGTTTTCCATTGAGCGTTTTTTGTCTGGAAGAACATCCTCGGAAACGCTACCCAAATTAAGGTATAATTGACCGCTGTTAGTCGGACCCGTGTACCCAATTTCTTTCTCATATACAAACGGATCCATCATCCAAATTTCTATATAGTCATAATTGGCAGCTTCAAAATCCGTATTCTCTATCCGACGACTTATTCCTGCCCAATTTGATTCGGGATTACCCAAATCTCCCGAAGGCAATAAATTATCTACCGTGAAATTATATGGGCCACGTTTTTTTGGATAATATGCCAAGTCAAGCGTCTGGATAGTACGAACTTGCTGTTGCTGAATATTCTTTTTAGGGAATGGTTCATCATATGGAATGGATCGCACAAAATGGCCTGAACGCTGTGTTACATCTTGTTTCAAGTGCTCCGGCATCCTGTCCTGTGAGTTTTGTAACACAGGGTCAATGGTGTACCATGAGAACAAACCTCTTCGATTATTATCTAATTTTATTAATCCTTGAGTCGTATTTGGGAATAAATCAGGCTGGTGCTGTGGCACACTGGCTAATTTCCACCGGCTTACGTTTTTTATCTCGTAAGGGGTTTCCGCACCTTCAAAATCGTCTATAAACGACGTACCCCTTTCGGCATCCCCAATACTTAAAGGTTTGTGTGGGATGATTTGTGCAAACTCCCATGTCAAAGCTATACTTGACTCTTCTTTTGTTTCGATAAAGGGCAATTTGTCAACCCAGCGCGTCAACATCCGAGACTTAGTATTGTAAGCACCGTCAAACCCATAAATGGTGTTTAGCAATGGTTCTTCCCCAATGTTAGTCTTTGGAGTAAGTGGTCTCTCGGTTAAATGCAATATTGTTCCACCTAATAAGAGTTTGTCCGACATTTTATAATCGAACCTGCTACCAATAAGTGTTTTCTGTTGAAGGTTAAACAGTGAGTTACTCTCACATGAAGCCTTAATCACGGCACCTGCACCTAAAATTCCCTCATTAAGGATCGTGACCATACCGATGGTATAATCAACCTGATAGTCTACACCTTCATTTAGCAATGAGCCGTTAGCCGTAACTTTTACAGAACCCTTTGGCACATTAAAACATTGTAACCGTATTTGATTACTAGACGACCCTTTATAGCTCCCCCTTAGGAAAAACTTATCATGGGAAACATCTTGTTCAGCATCCCATTTAGTTGAGTCATATAGCGCATCAAATGAGTAATAATCAGCATTTTTCCCTGTTGGATCATTAAAATTATCACGTGTGAAATTACCAAAAGGTTCACGCATTGGGAAAATAATTCGTCCTTGAGAGGCTTGAATCGTAACACCTTCAATGAGGTCAAAAAGACCATCAGGTTTAGCTTCAAATTGCCTGTTCATTTTGTCAAGTTTAAAAACGGCGTTGAGTTGGGTTTTATACCAGTTCGTTTCGCTCGGTTCTACAGGTAAGTAGCCTAAATCTCCACCACCTTTGTCATCGGCGTAAACCACATTAAAACTAAAATCTTCAGTCTGCATGTTGTAAGCTCCTAGGGAATAGATGTTTTTCATCATCAAGTTCCATGTTGGAAGATTTGTTTTGATCAAAGTAGATTTTACCATTTTGACCGATAATGTCGGCGGATTTTGATTCGTTGGCGGTCGATCTCTAGCAAATTCACCCACTTTGTATATTACACCGTTGTATGAGTATTCATATGCAACTGCAAGTATCTCATCAGTATTAAGTGCCTGATTAAGAGATATGTAACCCAACTGGCTGTTCAAGGTGTATTCCTGTGTATTTAGTTGTCTCGCATTGGTTAGGTCAACATATTCTACACCAACTTGTAAGTTGTTTTTTGTTGCATCAGGATTTCTTGAAATAGCATCAAATAAACTGTTTGCCTCATTTGCTGGAAATTCAGCTGTACCTGGTAAAACATACGCGTTATTGTAGGGGTCACTTTCACCAAGATCCATTAATGCAACTAAATTACCTGTATTGCTATAGTTTGAAGCTCTATTGGTTACCCATACTTCAATATAATTTATTAGAACATTACTCTGTATAACTGGTAACCGATCCAACGCATTGTCGTAATTATTTGCAAAATATTGTGACAAGAAAAAGTGACGGTTAACGTCGTAGTCACTGGCTTGAACATTGAATTTTGTTATTTGAGCACCACCATTAACTTCTGTTTCTCGTGTCTCACCTTTTTGCTGAGTAGCAATGGCGGTCATTGTGAGCTTGCCAAATTGCAACTTGGTTTTAACCCCAAACAAACTTTGGCCTCCTTGTATTAAACTTCCATTCAACGGTAAGCTAACATTACCCAATTCAATCGACTGCAAAATGTCATTTTCCTTTCCTTCCCAGTTCAGACCAGTTTGATTTTCGAATTCGAAAGTGGCCTCGGTATCATAATTCGTGTTAATCTTTATTCGATCTCCAATTTGCCCGGTTACGTTAACCTGCATTTTCATTTTGAAATCGAAATTTCCGTTCTTCTGTTGACGAGCTGTATAGTTAGGATTTTCAACCCTGTTGTAATTACCTCCAAAGATGAGTTCAGCTGAACCACTTGGTCTAATGTCAATTAGACCCTCCCCAAACATATCGCTTGCGAGCTTAGGGTCAAAAAAGAGATCAGGCAATATTCCACTGCTTCGAACAAAATTCGTTGCTTGAGACTTTTGACGGAAATAGTTTTGTTGATCCTTGTTTCGTTGATATTCTAAGTATTCTGCAAAAGTCATTGGCTGCGGCGAGCCAAAGTTGTGATCCCCTATTTTTTTCTGAAAACTGTATGTCTTGTCAATCGGATTGTATTTGATATCAGTCCGGACATTATCTGGATCGTTAAGATCAAATTGATGAATCTTCTCAAAGTCATTCGACTTCCGATCACGAATAGGATACTTTAAACTGTCTTTCTTTGTTGAATCTTTCTCTGAATCTTGGAACAATAACGCATAGTTTATCGATGGTCTATTCGCTGTAGATGAAATAGCCAAATACGATAAAATACAGATAGCCAGTAAGACTCTATAACTACTTTTCAAATGCTCTTTTATTAATAACTAATGACCTGCTTAATTCTTGGTTTAAACAGTTGATAAAGTAATTGTTTTCTATAGGCTGATATAACGATTCGTTAGTCGACAAATTTATAAAATTTTTAATGAATTTTTAATCAGGTTTTCTGTGGTTGCACCCGCCCCTAAATCCTTACTTATTTTGAGTACAGCCTTTTCAGCTGCAAGGCGCGAAAAACCTAACGCTTGTAGCGCTTCTAGTGCTTCATTCAAATTGGTATTATTCGAGATACCTGTAGTAGAAATATCACCGCCTAGTTTGGTCATTTTATCCTTTAATTCTAAAATCATTCTTTGGGCTGCTTTAGGTCCAATGCCCTTGATAGATTTTAACAACGGCACGTTCCCATTAATTATTGCTCCAATTATGTCTTTATGATTTAAGGAAGACAATATCATTCTTGCAGTTGTTGTGCCGATTCCACTAACGCTAATTAAATGTATAAAAATGGATCGTTCTAATGCGTCGTAAAAGCCGTACAGCGTTTGACTGTCTTCTTTAACAGATAGATAAGTTAAAAGGCGTAGTTGCTTTTTGCCTTGCAAGTGTTCATATGCATTGAGAGAAATATGCACAAAGTAACCCATGCCGTTTACATTAATCACAGCATGTGTTGGAGATAATTCCTCTACATTTCCTTCTAGAAATTCTATCATTTGTTACAATTATAAATCAATTTTAAGCACGATTTTTTATTTGAAACGAAAAAGCCCCTACAAGAGAAGCTTTACCGTTGTTGTAACTAGACACATTGTCTTTATTGGCTAGTTGAAAAGGTTGAAAAACGGGTATTAAATTAGTTCGTGAATGTGCAGTCAGTCGATGCTTTTAAGTAGCAAACAACGCACACACAAACCATTAAATAAACTTATGCTATCAAGCATAGTAGTTCCACTGTTTACAACCATCTTGCCATCAAACATAAATTGGAAAATGCCCAGCTGTTGTTTTGTCATTCGCTGTTAATTTTTAACAATAATTAAACCTTCGATAAACCGAAAAAAATAGAAAAGTTAAAAGTAATTATTCCTTTAATTTGGTGAGGGTATCTACCTTGAAATCTGTTAAATCCGTCGTTGGAGTTTGGTTTACATGTGATTTTAGAGCCTCTTCAATTTGATCAGTCTGTTTCTCAAAAGTTTTACATGCTGTGCACATCTTAGTATGTACTTTTAGCTTCAACTTTTCGTTTCGATTCAGGCCAATATTATGTTTTTTGTGGACTAAATCAGCCGCACGCTGACAAGATATTAATAGTACATTAAGTAATTTCACTTTCAATTTATTTATTAGGTTTGATCCATTTGTGCTCAATACATTTCCTGAGTTGTGTCCGGGCTCGTTCCAGCATTTTCCAATAATTTGCTTTACTAATGCCCAGGTTCTCAATTTCCCTAGTGTCTTCTAAGTACTTAATCCTTATTGCTGAGGCCCATCTTTCGGGCAAATCTTCAATACAAGACTTAAATACATCTATAAACTCGTGGTTGTCCAACAAATGCTCAGCTTCCCATGGGGTTGGGATACTTTCTGCTTTCCATGACCCATCTTTCCCAAACATTTGGTAATCACCCTCTATTGAAGTCTCTTTACGTCTATAAACCTGACGAAAATGATCCATGATTTTGTTTTTTAGTATGGAAGTCAACCAGGTTTTAGGCTTAGACCGATTTTCAAATCTTTCGAAAGATTGATAAGCAGCTAGAAATGTTTCTTGAACCAAGTCTTTTGCCAGACTTTCATCCGAAACTCGTTTAACAGCATAGGCGTACAAGGCATCAGAATAGTCATTAACCCACAGTGAAACCGTGACTTGAGACGTTTTATTTATACCTTGCAAATCTGCCATTTAGATAGAGTTTCCACAAAGAAAGCATTCTCACTCATCTTTATAAACTAAATCAATTAGACCCTACTGAAGAAGTTTAAGTTTTACATCGCAATGATGCATACTTGACTGAGTGTCGAGGTGTCTAAAGCATATTTGCAGTTGCTAATGATCATATGAAATACACATTAAGAATGACTTGTGGTGTTTTGCTTTCAGCATGCCAATCATCCAAGATCAGTAATCAAACCCCACAAGAAGTTAAAGACTTGTTAGAAACCTATAATATTGGGTGTCAGAAATTAATGATACCTGAAGCAGAGACGAAATGGGAATTGAATACATATGTATTATTATATGTCTCATACAAATGATAGTGTGCCGATTATTTTACGTGGAGCGGCCAATCGTGCGTACCATAAGGCCATGGGCAAGTATACAGCCTCCGTTTTAAAACAATATGGATTAATTGCAGATAGTCAAACAGTAAACCCAATGTTGCAGTTGCTTAAGGAATCATTAGATTGTGTTGTTGCCATGAGGTGCTGGTGTAATGACGGAATTTGAACAAGCATCTTGGTTCTGAAATGAGTGCAAAAACAATAGTTGAATGTTTTGAACTCTTCTTGATTTGGTTGAAACAACAAAATCAACGGCATACGTTGCCAGAATCTTATTAAGGGCTGTAATTTCAAGATTATCACTGTGAAACTTGTGATTTTTAGAAAAAACAGGGCGTTTGGTATGTAAATTTTTGTCAATACAGTGTTTTTTTTAAAAAAATGACAATCAGGTACTTTATTCACTTTTTATGGTGCAATGCCTTTATTAGTGGGCAATGCATAGACCTTATAGGGTGGTGTTCTGCATAAATAGGGTGACCAATACCGCATGGGGGCTCATGTTAATAGCAATTCTCTAGTGGTATTTTCTATATTTGAACTCTTAGACATGGATCAACTATGTCTGTAGTAGGTAATAATTTATTAATATTTAACAAGTAAAAATGGAAAAACTTTACAAAACGAAATGGCTTTCGACCCTTTATCGGGGATTTATGTTATCGGCTGCTTTACTCCTTGTGAGTGGCTTAGCGATG
>JBLHOC010000053.1:0-18212 GCA_047620825.1 Bacteroidia bacterium
TAATCCCGCCTCAGCGCAAATAAAGCTTAATGGCAAATCTGTTATTTGCGAAGGTGATTTAGGCAGTTTTACTTTTATAGCTCCGACAGGAAAAACAGGATCTACCTATAACTGGGATTTTGGAGACACATATACCTCTACAAAAGCATCACCTACTCATTTATTTAAGAAACAAGGGAAGTACAGAATAAAGCTAAAGGTAAAATATATTTCAAATCAAGATGAGACATTCTCTCTTGACGTTGAAGTGGTTGCACTTCCAAATGCAGCGTTCCAGTGGCTTCCTTCTAACGACACTTGCCATTATACCAACAATGTTTGTTTCACTGACCGGTCTTCGCCGGCTGTTTCATCTCGTCCCATTATAAAAAGAACTTTATTCTGGGGTGATGGAAGATATACCATTTCCACGATGCCTAGTCCAGGCAATAAAGTCTGCCATTCGTATAATGTGCCAGATAGCTTTTTTGTTGAAATGGAAATAGAAGACAAGTTAGGTTGTAAAGCGACTGTCAGTCGAAAGGTGAAAATTGTAGAAAGTGTTGTTGCAAAGTTCTGGACAAAAGTTACCTACCCCGGTTGCGGAACGGCTGTCGTTTGTTATACAAATATGTCCACATCGAGCAATGGCAGCAAAGCTCAATATAATTGGACGGTAGGTGGCTCAACTTCTAAAAAAGACCACTTTAATGGCGCCCCGTTGTGTTACACTTACAAATCCTCAACTTCGGTTTCAGCAACGCTGAAGGCAAGTATGTCCTCAGGGTGTTCTGACCAATATACTTCTTCGATTAACATAACACTGGCCGACAAAGATCGAAATATAGAAATGACTAAGAATTCATTTTGTTATGGAGATAAGTCGTTTGTTGCTCGTATTGATCTCGTAGCAGGAGAGCGGGTTAAGTGGTCAATTAATGGCCAGGTGGAATCTGTCTATAAAATCTTTAATTACAACTTTGTAAATAAAAAAATAAAACCAGGTACGTATAAAATTTCCTGTGAAGTTTCAAGGGGTTCATGTAAAAAAACGTACCACGTGCTGATACAAATAAAAGGGCCTATCGCTGATGTTAAATTATTTAATGGCGCACAATGTCGCACAAACCGAAAGGTGTTTTTCGTCGATCGGTCTACATATGTCGATTCTGCTAACACCATATCGAAATGGGAGGTTTGGGATCCTGCTGGTAGTAATTGTACGATTAATCGTGCCGACAACTTGAATAAATATAAAAACTGCAATACCACAATCGGTTGGTTTGGTAAACACCAATTCACAAGTTTAAAAAATAACAACCTTCTTACGTATACGATCACAGATACAGTGACAGGGTGTTCAGACAAGGTCGTAAAAAATATAAACTTATTAGCTTGTGGTAGTGGTGTCATTGGCAGTGGGCTAAAACATTTTACCCTGTGTGACAATGAATATTTCCTCCCAAACTCAAACTCGGGTAATGGGAATCCAGAGCAGTATTCGTTAGACAATGGGAAAACTTGGCTTCCTTTTCCTTCAAAGTTGAGTAACAAGTATTCTGGAACGTATGGCGTCGGGTTAATTTATAAGTTTAAAGACTTGGAGTGGGCAGAAGAAATAGGAGATGACTCTATTCGAGTTCATTCTTCCCCACACGTCAACATCGATACCATTTTCATACCCAATCTTTTGACCGTTATAAATACAAAAGTTGATACCGTTGCCTTTGATTTTGAAGAAAGCTGCAACCCATCTGTAGCACAAGTGCATTTAAATCAGGGTCTTTTTAATCCAAATGATGCAATTTATATAACCTGGGGAGACGGAACTTATACATACATTAAATATACGGTTTCGACTGAGCAAAGATTATTTAAACATGAATATCATTCAACAGGTGGTTCTGGAACCATTCGAGTGCGTTTATATGCTACGTCTCGGTGTTTCACGCAGTATGAACATGACTACTCGTTCGGCCATGAATCCAATGTCCTGACGATCGGCAAACCATGTTTGAATGAACAAATCTGCTTGAATTCAGATGTTAGTTATTTGGAATCTGAGGTTCGATGGAACGCCAAAAACAAACTTGGCAAAATCCGATGGTTGTTAAATGGTCAGTTAATAGATACCTCATATAACACTTGCTACACTTTTGACTCAATCGGTTTATACCAATTTGATATGGTGTCTATTGCCGGGATCGGTTGTGCGGATACGGTTACAAAATATTTTCATGTCCATAATCTTACCGCAGGTATAAAAGATGAATCAAAAGGCTTCTTCTGTGACGGACAACGCACTTTCCGTGATTCTTCATCTATCGACTCCGTGGCTGACTATGGTGGTAGAATCGATCGATATCATTGGGATTTAGGAACAGGAACATTTAGCAGCTATGAAAAAAATCCAACCGTCGCTTTTGATGGTTCCAAAAAAAATGTACTCATCAGGCACCAGGTCGTATCAAATCAAGGATGTGAAGCCGAAACAGAATTTGTAATGCGTGTTTTAGCTTCTAAACCTTTTTTCAAACCTGTTGATGCTATTGGTTGCGCCCCATTTACTGCTGTATTAAAGAACCAAACGGTTGGAGCGAACCAATTTATCTGGGAGCTCGGTGATACCAATAATATGACCATCGAGCAAGACTCCTTTCAAGATCAAGTGTATACCTATCACAAACCAGGGAAATACTACGTCCGGCTCATTGGGATTGATTCTTTTCTAAATACAAAAACTGGAGTCATTGAAACATGTCACACCGTATACCCTAAGTTGGGAAAATTAGGCATAGAAATTACCGTATTACCCTCAAAACATTTGGGCATTAAAGGTCCAGATATCCTTTGTACCGATGAAATAGGCTCATTTCAATCCTTAAGTTTTTCAAATTTCGATTCTGAAATTTGGCGATTCGGAGACGCCACCATATCAGAAAAAACAACGGAAGGTGAATTAAATCATACCTACTCAAAAGCAGGCAAGTACACCATTTCATTGAAACCCCAATTTGCTAACATGGATGTCGTTCCTCGGTGCATCACACCGATAGAAAAAGAAGTCACGGTATTACCCTCGAAACATCTAGGTATTGATGGTCCAGACAAATTGTGTATTAACCAGCTGGGAACATTCACTTCTAAAAGCTTTGCAGACTTTGATAGTGAGGTCTGGAGAATGGAAGAAAATACTTTGGACACCACTTTAACCAGCGGTGAGATAAACCACGCTTATGCTTTCCCGGGTAATTATCTTATAACATTGAGACCAAAGTTTGGTGGTCTTGATGCAGTCCCTAAGTGTATTTCCCCGATTACAAAAAATGTAGAAGTGGTTGACGTCAAAGCGGCCTTTAGTCTTGATCCGATTAGCGAGCCTCCAGTGTATTACTTTATCAATAATTCTGCTCCTTTTGATGCCTCATTTTTGTGGGATTTTGACCATCCAAAATCTGGTCAAAACCAATATTCAGACTTATTTGAACCTAAACATAATTTTGGCTCAGATTCGGGCACGTATAGTATTTGTTTAATTACAAGTATTGAGTCCTGTGCGGATACAGTTTGTATTCAAATTGAGAACAAAATACAACCGGCATTGAGTCTGTCAAATGTATTTACACCAGGGACTGGAGATGGTTTAAATGATGAATTTGTAATTGACATAAAAGGTCAAGAATTTCATGAGTTTCTCATTTATAACCGGTGGGGAGACATTGTATTTGAAAGCTATAAGAATCTAAAACGGGATGACTCATTAGCATGGAATGGAAAAGTTCATAATATTGGGAATCCCTGCCCTTCAGGTACGTATTTCTATGTGCTGAAATATGCTTTTTACGATAACCTTGATGACTACCAAGTTGTAAATGGTACGGTCACTTTAATCCGTGACTAAAAGCCCATTCTAGCAGCTTCCCAAGGAATTCTGGAAAGGATCAATAACAAAGCAATACCGTAAAACCAAGCCGTGGTTTTGTGCTTCTTTAAATCCGTGTCTGCCTTTTTCACTTTCGATTTACCTATATGAAGCAGTGTTATAGCAATTATCATAACTAGAATATGTTCAACTGCCCAAAATCTTAAATTTGAATCTTTCATGGCTGCGCCAAAATCCTGAAACGCCGTTTTGGTTACAGCACTTGTAACAAAGTACATGAGCAAACCAAGCAACAACTGTATGTCAGCCGTAATCGTTAGAAATAAACCTAATTTATTATGTGTATCTGTGTAAGATTTTTTGCCAAACCAAGCTCCTATTGCCAGCACCACCGAGAAAACGGCTAACAGAAGTAATACCCAACGTAACCAAGAATGTGCTTGTAATAAACCTTGTTCCATAATACTAATTTTGTAACACAAGGTTACGAAAAAAAGGTATACGATTACAAATCTATGCTTGCTTTTAGCATTAAGTTGCGCCCCGCCATTGGATAAACGTAGTTGAAACTCTGCCGTTGGCCACCAAGATATCCGCTATAAGTGTAACCGTCTGGCGCATAAATTTGATTCAACACATTATTCAGATAGAGTGCTACATGAAGCGATTTAAGTCCATGTATTTTGGGGTTGACGTATCGAATTGCTATGTCAATGGTGGTGAAATCGTCTAACATTCGATTGGCACTTTCAGTGTTGTCCAAGTATTGTTTACCAACGTATTTCGTTATCAGATCCATCTGAAACGCCCCATTAACCTTATAGCGCAGCATACCCATGGCAATGGCCGATGGTGAAAACGATATGTCTGTATTGCTGTACTCTTTTTGAATGATGTCATAATTGCCATCCCACTCACCAACGTATTCGGTAAACGATTCGATTTTGTTTGAAGCAAAAGTGGCATTACCACCAAATTGAAGTGACTTAGACAACGGATACTGCCATTCCAGTTCAACCCCTTGTCGCGTACTCGCGCTTACATTGGTTCTAATAGATTCTCCCACATCGTTTACAGCACCAGTTAACACCAACTGGTTGGTGTAATCCATGTAATAAACGGTTACCCCAAATTGTTTACGCGCTTTATTATAGCGATATCCTACCTCAAGGTTATTTAGCATTTCATGATCAGGCCAATCCGTTGGTTTGTTGTTCCGAAAATCATCCCGAACAGGTTCTCTATTGCCTTGCGCTACCATGGCATAAACCCGACTTCTTTTTGCATTATAGGTTAGCCCAACTTTAGGATTAATAAACAGATAGTCTACCCTTTGATTTCCAAATTCAAGGTTATTGTCGAGACCATCAAATTGATAATCCACTTGACGCACTTGAACATCCAAATAAGGAATCCATTTTCCTAAGGGATACTTTATTTTGCCATAGGCATTGAACTCATTCTTTTTGGCATCGTTGTCGTAGTAATTGAGTTGCAAATCCTCATAACCCGTGAATTCAGTTGCAATGACCTCTCCAAAATGTCGGCCTGAATAACTGTTGTAACCTGCACCCACATTTGCCATTAGTTTTTTTCCAACAAACTTCCCATTTGCAATCACACCGACCAACGTGTTGTCAAGCCATCTTCTTCGTATGATATCGGCTTGCTCAAAAGTATCTTGACCGCTAACATGAATCGGTAGACCATAGTCTGATAAATCGTCCTTGGATTGAAACTGCTCATAATATCCAGCGCCTGTTGTAATATATGCTGCCGAACTCATGCTCCATTTAGAATTGAGTGTATAATCGTAAAACAGCTGGTAGTGATTTTGATTGTAGTGATCCACTTGATTTTCATACGTATAGTAATTGTATGTTTTGGAGTTTGACCTATTCATATTCTCAAGCACATCACCCGTAAGCCCCAACTGATTTACATATCGGTTTATCTCAGCCGTGTTGTGGTTGAATTTGGGTTGTGGTATTCCATACCACGCTTGATACGTTCGTTCGCTTCCAAGCAGAATATTCGTCTTTAGCGACGCCTTTTCCCAATACTTGGCTACAATGATGTTGGCAGATTTCAAATCTGACGTCGCGCGATCAACGTACCCATTACTTTCAATGAATGACGTCCTAATTTGGTAACCCCATCCATGTTTAAGTCGCCCGGAGTTGTGCGTTAAACTTACACGGTTTGTGTTAAAACTACCAGTACCCAAAACAACACGTGATTGTTTCAGCGTATCCAAATCATTCGTTCTAATATTCACACTAGCCCCAAATGCGGCACCACCATTGGTTGATGCACCAATTCCGCGTTGCACCTGAACGCTCTGCGATGAAGAGGACAAATCTGGTAAGTTAACCCAATAAACACCTTGACTTTCAGGGTCATTTAATGGTATTCCGTTAATCGTCACATTTACACGAGTTGGGTCAATGCCTCTTACGCGAACCCCTGTATAACCCACGCCGTTTCCAGCTTGGGAACTAACGACAGTGGATGGTGTAAGGTTTAAAAGAAACGGGAAGTCCTTTTGTTGATCAAGTTCTTGAATCTGAGATTTATTCAGGTTTGTTGCAGTTACTGGTGTCGAACGTGATGCACGAACACCTTCAATGACTGCTGCATCCAAATACTGAAACTCTGACTTTAATTCAAAATTGCGATGAACAGGCTGACTTTGTATTTTCCAATCCAGTGTAACTGTTTCATATTCCACGTGACTGACTTCGACGATGTATGTTCCAGGCTTGACGTTTTCAATATTGAATTCCCCAGACTCATCACAATAAGCACCATACGTGTTTAAGGAGTCAGTTAGGCGGACAAGCGCATAAGCAACTGGTTTTTTAGGTTGTGATGTGTACACGGATCCAGAGACCATAGTTTGGCCAATACTTGAGAGACTCAGACTGATTACAGCACAAATAAGTAGACTAAATTTTTTCATTTCCTGATATTTAAAATAACAGGAGTCGAGAGATACAGATTTTCCTACGGCAGCATTACCTGCATCAGGTTCTACGGGTATCATCTCAGCAACGATAAATTATCGAAGCACCCCTTTGATGCCACAAATCTAATCCATTTGGTTAAATCTTGGTCATCCCTTTAAGTGTGCTTTTAAGATTGAGGATAAGCCTTAAACGTATCCTAAAATTTATGCCTTGTAATTAAACAAACCCGAGTCACCTTAAAACTCGGGTCAATTTGTGCAGGCATTAAGTCGCTTTTTTACCGACCATAAGTAACTCGTTTACGACTACTTCAGTGGCATACTTGGTGTTGCCTTCAGGATCTTCCCATTTTCGATTGTTGAGCCTACCTTCTACGCAAATTTCCTGCCCTTTAGCGAGATACTTCTCAGCGATTTCAGCAGTTTTTCCCCATGCAACTAAATTGTGCCATTGAGTTTCCGTTACCTGTTCTCCAGTTGATTTTTTGAATGATTCGTTTGTCGCTAAACTAATTTTAGCCACTTTTTTACCATTCGCTACTTCTTTCACTTCTGGTGTGTTTCCGAGGTGCCCGACTAGTCGAACACTGTTTCTTAAAGAATTCATGTTTGTTATATATTAAGTTTGGTTTGATAAGACAAGGTCTTAAATCATGCTCAAATTAACATAGAATTATGTCCATACAAACAAGACACTCCCGTCAATACTCCCTTCGCAAATGAAGTTTCCTTAAACGTAAAATGAAATTATATTTTCTGAAATATTTACTCAAGAAACTCCAACTCTTAATATTGAAGAGAAAAGGGTTTTAATAGTTATTATAGCTTCGTGCTTGTAACGGATATTAAGCAATTTCGAGCATTTATTGTTTCCATTGCCCCGTTTACAACCATTTCTTTCGCTTAAAAAAGAGCAGCATAAACACAGCCACAACCAGCATAATTACCCAAACCGCATGATACCCATATTGCCAATGCAATTCTGGCATATGCTCAAAATTCATCCCATAAACACCTGCAATAAAAGTGAGCGGAATAAACAAGGTGGCTATAATAGTCAGTACTTGCATGGTGCGATTCATCTTACTGCTCACCCCCGAGAGGTATAGATCCATAATGTTAGCAAGAATATCTCTATGGGAATCGATACCATCACTTACTTGAACCAGGTGCTCGTGTACATCTTTCAAATATCGAATGGTGGTATCCTGAAAAAAGTCTCCATCGTTTCTTTGCAGTACAAGAGCAGCTTCACGCAATGGATTACTCGCTTTTCGAAAACTCATAAGCAGCTTTTTAAGTCTTTGTATTTCCTTTAATACATGAATGTCAGGATCAACTAACACCTGTTCCTCTAGTTTCTCGGTGTGCTCGTTGAAGTATTCTGATACAAAAAAGTAATTATCAACTACTGTATCAATCAGTCTATAAAGCAAATAATCCGCGCCTTGTTTTCTGATAGATCCGATGTTGCTTTCAATACGATTTCTTATTTTATCATAAATATCGCCCTCCTGTTCTTGAAAGGAGAGCAGCCAAGACTTTCCTAGAACAAAACTTACATGTTCAGAGACGATAGAGGTGGCATCTTCAGAAATGCCCAGCATTTTTAAAGTGCAAAAAACATATTGGTCAAATTCTTCTGCTTTAGGTCGATGATTGGTATTAACGATATCTTCAATCACCAAAGGGTGTAGCGCATAATGTTCCCCAATCGATGCAATCGTTTTTGTGTCATGGACACCATCAATGTTAATCCAACTTACTGATGCCGTGTCTTTCAAGTAAAAGCATTCTTCTGGTTGTTTCACTTGCTTTTGTGTATTGACGTTTTAGTCATACTCAATGATCGAGATCTTCACTTGATTGGTTCTTGATGTACCAATATGAACAAGTGATCCTGGGGGCAAGCCCGCCTTATTAGATTGATGTGTCAGCGATTTAGTCATGAGCAATTTGCGCTTTTGCTGGCAAGTCCTTTTTATATACAATCGTTCTGTAAGGGAAAGGAATCTCAATACCCTCAGCATCAAATCGCTTCTTGATTGCATGGTTGATATCACTATGTAACGCACGCGCAAGGAATGGGTCTTTAGTCCAAACCTCTGCCCTTAGGTCGACACTGAAATCTCCAAACTTCATGACTCGAACCACGACCATTGGAACACCATCTTCTATTTGCTGTTTAGTTCGAACATCAATTGTTTTAGGATGTTTACCTGCCACATCTTGTAAAATATTAATGGCCAAATCTAAATCGCTGTCATAACTAATACCCACCTCTATCCATCGGCAAATTTTCTCATCCTGGATCGTGTCGTTGGTTATCATTTCGGAACTCATCACAGAGTTGGGAATGATGATTCTTTTATTCTCAAAACTTATGAGCACCGTATGGCGCAGTGTGATATCCTCTACGATACCATATTCCATGGATCCTACTTTAATCATATCCCCTACCCTAAAAGGTCTGAACATGACAATAAAGATGCCTCCAATTATATTGGCAAAAGCTTGTTGGGCTGCAAAGCCGAGAATCGCCATTAATATTCCTGCTCCTGCAAAAAGTGTAATTGCCAGGGCTTTAAAACGAGGAATAAGAAGTATAATGGCTCCAAGTGCTATCAACCAAATGATTGCGGAAATTGCATTTTTAAAAAACCGATATCGTATAGGGTCAACTTTGATTTTATGTGACGCAGTGCTCAACGACCTATTAACGAACCACCTCACAATCCTGGTCGTAATAAGAGAACCCAACACAATTCCGCATATTAACAACGCGGTTTTGACATCCAATCCAAGGTTTTCTAGGTAATCATACATTGCAGCTAAGATCGGATATTAAACGTGATTTACGATAACAAAAATTGCACAAATCAATTTAACGTATATGTCACAGGTGATTAAAATTGCGGGAATGTGGCTTGGGTAATGAATCATTTTAGCCGACTCGTAGATCACTGTTTCTATCCACAAGTAAAGACTTCTGACGTGAGTGGTGTTTTTAGTAATTTCATTCCGTTTCTACACTGACATGAAAAATGGCATCACCTTTATAAACAACAGGGGCTGTGTTTATTCCAAATATGTAGCAGTCAAAAGGGGCAAGAACGGGTTTGTCAAAGCTTCCATATGGATCTGATATTTTACCTATGAGTGTCTTTTTATCGACTTTGGTACCATTCTGTACATGGGATTGAAATAACCCTGAATGTGGTGCTCGAATCCACTTGCTCTTTTTAACAATAACAGGGTCTTGTAGAATGGTAATTTCTCCTTCCTGCATCTTTAAAAACTTCATGACATTCAAAGCACCTTCAACGCCGTAATCAATGACTGTTTGGTCAAGATTAAGAGACTTCCCACCCTCAAACAATACAATTGTTTTTCCAAGCTTCTTAAAGGCTTCACGTATTGATTTTGGAATATAGCTGGAGTTTACAATAAATGGTGCTCCAAAGACCTTCGCCAGTTCTAATGTTTTTTCTTCCTTTAGTACGCATCTTACGTTAGAGAAATTGTCTCGCCCCGCTCCACCGGTATGGAAGTCTAAAACATAGTCAACCAAAGGAGCTATTTCCTTCGTGAATTTGTGGGCAAACTGACTCGCCAATGATCCATTTGCAGAACCTGGAAACATCCTGTTTAAATCTCTTCCATCTGGAAATTTTCGAGACTGCTCTAAATAGCCGAAAACATTAAAAACTGGAATGCAAATGACAGTCCCTCTTTTTGGTATATGATACTTTTTTCGGATGATGTCCCGTAGTATCGCAACCCCATTTGTTTCATCTCCATGTACACCACCTAGTAACAGTAATACAGGCCCGTCATAAAAAGATCGCTCAACAAGAACTGGGATGCTCAAACTATTTCTTGTATGTAGTTTAGCTACTTCTAAGTCAAGAATCGCACTCTCTCCTTTTTGAATTTTCCTACCAAGAATAGTGAATTTATCATCACACATTTTTTTCAATGTATTTTATTATTTCTCGAGCAATGTCTTTTTTTGTTGCAGCTTCAATACCTTCTAAACCTGGTGACGAATTAACCTCTAATACCATTGGTCCACTTGACGACTGCAACATGTCAACTCCCGCAACTCCTAGGCCCATTGCCTTAGTAGCTTTGAGGGCTGCAAGCTCTTCAGCATCAGACAATGTAATTACCGACGCGGTTCCACCTCTGTGTAAGTTTGAACGAAATTCACCCTCTTTACCTTGGCGTCTCATTGCTCCGACAATCTGTCCATCGACGATAAACGCTCTAATATCAGCGCCATCTGATTCTTTGATGAATTGCTGGGCAATGACACGTGCCTTTAACCCATTAAATGCCTCAATGACTGAGTTCGCAGCATTATGTGTTTCAGCCAGTACTACTCCAAGTCCCTGTGTTCCTTCGAGCAACTTTAATATCAATGGGGCACCTCCAACTGATTCAATAACATGATCTACGTCTTTGGAATAATTGGTAAATACGGTCTTTGGCAGTCCAACTCCGGCCCGTGCTAATATTTGCAAGCTTCTGAGCTTATCTCTTGATCTAACGAGTGCTTGGGACTCGACAGCTGAAAAGACATTCATCATTTCAAACTGACGCACAACAGCGGTGCCATAGAATGTAACTGACGCGCCAATTCTAGGAATTATCGCATCGATATCTTCTAAATAACTGCCTTTATAATATATTCTGGGATTTTTCCTTTCAAGTTCAATAATACATTTCGCATGGTCAACAACAATGGCTTCATGGCCTTTTACAATTGCCGCCTCGACCAATCTTCTTGTGGAATACAAATTTGAATTTCTTGATAAAATGGCAATCTTCATGATTTTTACTTTTTACTTTTTTGTTGTTTTTTTTTCAATTTGAATGATAGATTAGTACGAGCAGTATTCACTATTAACCTCTTATTGAGAAACTTTCTTCCAAGTAAAATCGGAAACTTCATGTCACTTCTCTCACTTAATGACAGCTCGATAGGATGCTCTTCACCAAATATCACAATCAATGTGTTTATAACAAATCGCTGTTCAATATTTCCAAATGAACTTCTAATTCCTTTTTCTTTGAAATTTTTCACCCTAAACACCTTGTCACTATACATTGGGTAAGAAGGGTCTAAAAGTTGAAATTCAACGTGACTTACTCCGTCTACTTCTTTTTGTTTAATATTATGACAATGTATAGAAGAAGTATATGCCCCAGTATCCACTTTAAGCTCTATATCATTCAAATGCAATTCAGGAAAATCAGCTTTATCTATTCTACCGATTGTATTCATAAAACGAATGTTTAAAATCAAGATTTGGTTATGTCGCCAATCTCTGATTGAAGATGTAATATTACTAAATATCAAAGTATTTCAAACCAAATAATTTAACAACCTAATAACCTGAATTCGATTATTATCTTAATCAACTTCTTACCAAAACTCCGTCGTACGTTTTACCTTTAGCGCATAAAAAAAGCGATTCAAATTGAATCGCTTTTCTATTTATGCAGGAAGAAACTAGATTTCTCCTACTACAGATTCTGTTACATTTATTAAATGATCTCCAACCCTTTCTAAAGAAGAGAAAAGTGTATTGTAAATCATTGCGGCTTCCACGTTGTAATCGGACTTGCCCAATTTATCCTGAATCTCATCACGCATCTTGTTGCGTTGTGCATTGATCTTATCTTCAACCTGTCGAGCTGCATCTTTAGATACTTCTCGATAATCAGGAATGTTTAGATTATCTATCATCACTTCAAACCCTTCACGAACCAACCCAATCATTGTATAAAGCTCTTCTCTTTGCTCTGGCAAGAAATACACTTGTTTCTCATTTTTGCGTTCAATGTTCTTAGACATCTGGAAATATATATCACCAATTCTCTCGAGGTCGTTCGCAATATTCATGTACGTTCTCAAACGTATTGAAGTCTCTTGTGTAATTTCCTTATCCGCCAGTTTAGTGATGTACTCTGTAATCTCTATTTCAACATTGTCCGTTATATTCTCATACTTGGCTAATTTCTTTAACAGCTTTCTTCTTTTCTTGTCGTCTGTTTCTCTTATAAACTGTTCGATGAAGTCATTCATCTTATTCGTCACCGTACCAAAATGGGCTGTTTCCTTCTGTAACTCTATGGTCGCTAATTCCGGCGTTATAACAGGAGAAGAAATGAACTTCAACTTACTGCTTTCTTCATCTTCATCTACTCTTTCTTTCACTGTTTTGGTTGCTACCTTTACCAGCCAGGGGACAAACCATATCATGATCAATACATTGACCGTATTAAAAGACGTGTGAAATGCTGATAGTCCCATTGGCATGCCTCCTTTCACATATGGGTCTGCGAAACCAATAGCGATCATTCCCTTTGATAGTACTGGCAATAAATAGGGTAGGAGTATAACCATCCAAGTGACTCCTATAATATTAAACATAGAATGTATCCTAGCTGAACGCTTTGCTGCCGTATTTCCAACTATAGATGCAAGCTCAGCTGTTATTGTTGTTCCAATATTTTCACCTAATATCATTGCTGCCGCCACATCGAACGGTAGCCAACCTTGGGCACACATAGTTAATGTTATTGCCATTGCTGCACTTGATGACTGCACGACTATTGTTAGAATAGTTCCAACCAAAACAAAGAATAATCTCGACCAAATACCACTGTTAGAAAAGCTTTTTAACCAATCCAACACTTCAGGATTGTTCTTAATATCGGGTACTGCACCTTTGAGATAACTTAAACCTAAGAATAAGATCGCGAATCCTACAATGAACTCTCCCCAATACTTCACTTTCCCTTTGCTCATAAAAAGCATTGGAACACCCATAGCGAATAATGGTATGGAGTAAGCTGATAATTTAATCTTAAAACCCAATACGGATACCAACCAACCTGTTACAGTTGTTCCGATGTTCGCTCCCATCATCACTCCAGCAGACTCTAAAAGCGATAAAAGTCCTGCGTTTACAAAGCTTACCGTCATTACCGTAGTTGCTGAGGAAGATTGCACCAACGCGGTAATCAACATTCCTGTAAATACGCCCAACACTCGGTTTTTTGTCATGTTGCCTAAGAAACCCCTTAATTGAGAACCCGCGGCTCTCTGAACGCCTTCACTCATCATCTTCATACCGAAGATGAAAAATGCCAAAGCCCCAAGAATTTGAATTACACTACCAATTCCAAAGTCCATATTCTAATTTTTGATATAAAAGTTATTTAGTGTGGTAAAAGTATGCAATACATGATGTTTAAACGCACCTTTTTATCACACAACAAAAATGCACATTATCGTGGGGACTGTTATATACGGGATATTAATTTTGTGTTAAACGAACCTGCTAATATTATCAAATAATTCGTTCCTTTTTACCATTCTGAAATGCTAGGAATTGCCAAACCACGAAAACAAATAATCGATTATAAACATCTGATTATTTGTGCGTTATGCCCCTCAGGTTTCTACGATTTTACTTCATGCACATAAATATGCTGTAGACTTTGTCCTGTTTCAATTAAATGTCTGAACAATTTTTTATTTTACACAATCTTTCAATGTTATGTTTATGTTATGTATGCATTAACAGATGATTATACTTTGGTAACGTTAACATAACTATTCAACTCCTTTCTTCACCTTTGAATTTGTTTATTACTTAATCTTTATTAAAATGTTAAATAATTATAAAGCTTTTGTCCTTGTTCTAATGGCTGCTTTGAGCTGTACCACAAGTGTGACCGCTCAAAGTTTCAAGACCTCTTCTTTTGGTAAGGGTATCAATTTTATAACGGATGACTCTACACTAAAAATCAAGTTTCATTACCGTATGCAGCAGTTATATACTGTAGATTATGATGGTGACGACTGGTCTTCCAATGCACTCATGCGTCGATCAAGAATTAAGCTAGACGGTTTTGCTTTAACTCCAAAACTTGTTTATAAAGTTGAGCTAGGTTTAACTTCTAGAGATATGAGCGTTTCTAGTGAATCCGGTCAAGGTAAAGGTGCTTCGCGATTGATTTTAGATGCGGCATTAAAATACCAAATGACTAAACACTGGCAATTATGGGCAGGTCAAACAAAACTGCCAGGCAATAGAGAGCGTGTCGTATCATCTGCTAACCTGCAATTTGTAGATCGCTCTAACGTGAACAGTAAATTTACGCTAGATCGTGATATGGGTATCCAATTGCACGGTAAGTTTAAATCCGGCAACATGCTTTTTAAACCTAAATTCTCAGTGGCAAACGGAGAAGGCAGAGACATTACTGAAGGAAATCATGGTGGCCTTAATTATACGGCAAGACTAGACTTTTTGCCTTTCGGCGCATTTGAGGGAAAAAAGCAAGATTATATTCTTTCAGATTTAACCAGACAATCGAAACCAAAATTATCTATCGGTGTGACGTATAATCAAAACCAAAACGCTGTCCGACAACAAGGTCAACTTGGTAAATTTACTGTAGACTCAGTTGGTAATTTCGTAGAAAACACATTGACGATGTTTGAAGCTGATTTATTATTCAAATACCAAGGCTTTTCAGTATTGGCAGAATACGCTCAAACAGAAGGTGACAATCAATTCACTGATGTATCGAACAATTATAACACGGGTACTGGTTTAAATGTACAAGCCGGATATCTGTTCAAAAGCAATTGGGAATTTGCTGCCAGATACACCTCGGTTGCCCCAGACGATGCAAGCTTTTCAGCGATAAAAGAACAAAATGAATATACACTTGGCATCAGTAGGTATATCTCAGGTCACAACTTGAAAATTCAGTCGGATTACGGCATAATAGAAACTGTTGCTGCATCTAGTACGAGTAATTATCGTTTCCGTCTTCAAATAGAAATGCAGATATAGATGTAATTCTGGGCATAAAAAAAGGGCTTCGCTGATGCGAAGCCTTTTTTTTTGCAATGGTTATAGTTAAAATTTTGTGATGTTAATACAACTACCCCCAACTAATAGTTTGTAGACACCCTTTGGTGCATTAGTCTGTCCACCTTAATGCTTTTGTCCATCTGGTTGAAAACAATCTGATCTGTCATCTCCTGTCCAACTGAATTTAGGATTCTAACAGACTCCTTCTGATTTGAAGTCTTTTGAATTGTAATTGTTCCATTGGTCGGATTTGGATATGCTAAAAGCGTTTTACTTCCGTTCGAATTACATTGATTTTAGAGTAGGTATAGGTCCCGTCAAAATCAGTTTGCTTCAATCTGCAATATGAAACACCTTGTAAAGGACTGTGATCCATGATGTTATAGGTAATCGTTGTGCTTGAACTTCCTACCCCAATCACTTCGTTTATACTTACCCAGTTGATTCCGTCGTTTGATCTTTCAACGTTGAAATAGTTGTTGTTTAACTCCATCGCTGTAGCCCAAGATATGGCCACATGTCCTATCAGCGTTTAGTGTCGTACTAAAATGTCTTAATTCCACTGGCAAGGGACTTATAAAGTCAATAGCAACATCGTCTACGATTAATCCGCAAGTTCCTGAAACTGTTACAACAAACTTACTTTATGGCTTGTGGCTTTTCTACGAAGGAAAACGTCTACGCAGAAAAATTGAAACTTCCTCCGTTTCTTGATACAGATGTTGACAAGGCGCCATCATCAACTGTTACGTCCATCGTTTGTAGTGTTGGACCGCAATTGGTACGTCTTGAACATCTAAAAGATAATTCGTACTCATAACCTATTGTAAATCCTGAGATGGTTTGACAAAGGCCTGCAGCTTGATCCACTTCAGCAACTCTATTAGATGAACTAGAACCTCCATACGTCTTTTCAACGTGCGTTGCTTCTGGACTACATCCCCAACCTGAACTTGTATTGTTAAAGTTCCCGTTACTTACAGTTTGAGCTTCCACCTGAATCATGTTGACCATTAAGACAACTAGACCTAGAGAAAAACGTAAAACGTGTTTGAAGAATTTTGTGTTTTGAACCCAGCAAATAAAAACAGGCATGGTGTGCAATAAAAGATTTAAATTAAAAAACATACTGTGCGACTTTAATACGATTATGTACTTGCAAACCGTATGCCACAAACTTTTACTTATCTCAATATCAGCTGATTACGATAGTTCGCATCATCAACAATGTGTACATATGGGGCGCATGCCAAATATTGAGGTTAAATTTAATATCGAGAATTATTGTTTTTAAAAGCCTTTCGCAGACTTAAAGGCAGCACTTAGTTGTCTGAATAAAACAAAGCCGTGTTTTGCAAACAGCGATAGTTTTACACTTGGTTCACCACCGAAGCGATCGTCAAAATGAATGTTTACCCATTTTATCTTATAACGATATTGTTGATACGTACTTATCAATACGTTGGCCAAATGAAAATCCTTTGGTACATGTTCTACTATCTTCTTTAAGGCATCGGTATGCATAAAACGATATGGCACATTGGCATCACGAACCCATACGCGTGTGGCAATCCAAATAAACGTACTTACAATTCTCGAGATGTAAAATCTTTTCCAACCATCGTCTCTTGTTTTGCGATAACCATAGACCACTGGATGATCATGACTGGCTTCAACACAAGATGCAAAATAGGTAGGATTGCATTGACCGTCTGAATCCATTTGAAAAACCCATTGTGCGCCCGCTTCAATCGCCATATGGTAGCCATATATACATGATTGTCCATGCCCCGTATTTACTTTATCAACGACTTTTATTTCTTTGTTGTCCTTCGCATAGTCATTCATGATGTCAATGCTTTTGTCTTTTGATCCGTCATTCAGGATACAGAATACAAAATTATCTAGGTTATTTCGAAGCACAGGTAACCAAGCCTCCAAGACATGCGACAATGACTCTTCTTCATTATAAACGGGCATTACGACCCAAACTAAATCATTTTCCTGCATCTTGAATTATTTGACCTATGGTCTCTAAAGCCATTTCTATTGCTTCGTCGGTGTTGATATAAGTATATCTAGCCAGTCTTCCAGAGAAATACACCTGGTTGTCTTTATTTTCTTGTTCCGCCAATTCCCAGTACCTTTTGAAAAGCTTCGCATTGTCGTCGGCGGGCACAGGATAATATGGGTCGCCCTCCCACGTCGGCACCTCATATGAAATTACGGTATTATCAGACTCTTGGCCTGTTACATGCTTTATCTCTACTGAGCGTGTATATGGATGTTCATTTGGATAGTTGATTTGAACACAAGGCTGTTTGTAAGCCTCGTCATATTCTTTGAAGCTAATATCAAGTGACCTCCAAGGAAGTTTGCCATATTGAAAGTCAAAGTAGGCATCTATTGGTCCTGAATATAATGTTGCCACCTTTGGTATTATGGTGTTCTTGATGTCCTCAAATCCCGTTTCTAATTG
>JBLHOC010000054.1:0-17972 GCA_047620825.1 Bacteroidia bacterium
CAGAACTCTTAACCAATGAGGCTAAACTGATATCGCTTAAAACCATTGCACCGGTAAATCCTGCCGTTGAGGCGTAATTACCAATTACTGTGGAGTAATTTCCACTTGCATTACTTCGATATCCAATCGCTGTACTGATTGAACCGCTGGCTGTATCTCTATAACCTAAGGCATTTGAGTATGTACCTGATGCTATTGTTGAGTGACCTGCAGCGCTCGAATAATTGCCAGTGGCTTGCGTGGCATATCCAAATGACGAGGCATATGAACCACTTGCTCTTGTATTCCATCCTTGCGCAAAAGCGCCATAACCAGAGGCCTTGGCATACGTTCCGATTGCTATGGCATGCGTAGCAGATGCTTTTGTATATGCACCTAAGGCTGAAGTATATTGTCCGGTGGCAGAGTCGCGATACCCAAAAGAATAAGAACTCGAACCAGTAGACAAGGATCTGTCGCCTATGGAAACGGCATAGTTGGCCGTAGATTTACTACTAAACCCTATGGCAACGGAATACGTATTGTTGGCAGAATCTCCATAACCAAGTGCAACTGAGTGAATGCCAGAAGAAACTGCATAAGACCCAACGGCGGTAGAATAATTTCCAATGGCTTTGGATGTAAAACCTCGTGCTTGCGCGTAATCACCACTGGCTTCTGTCGAAGCTCCTTCTGCAATCGCATAATCCCCAGAGGCTAAGCTTAACCAGCCTTTGGCCAAAGAGCCATATCCTGTTGCGGTTGCTCTTGCACCGACAGCAGTCGCATACGTAGCTGTTGCTTTTGAAAGTGACCCAATCACAACCGAACCATAACCAATTGCGGAGTCAAGTGTTCCGATTGCCGTTGATCTTTGACCGGTTGAGACGGACTGCCTACCAAGAGCGATGGAACTAATACCTTTCGCTTTTAACAAGTATCCTATCGCTATAGCGTTAGCACCAGTAGCAGAGTCTCCATAACCTAAAGCGACTGAACTTGTTCCAAGGGCTTTATTGTAAGCTCCAATTGCCGTAGCATAGGCCCCTGTTGTTGTATTGTAAAATCCTGAGGTAGTTGAGTAATTTGACATTGCTTCACCATTCCTACCAAATGCTGTAGCATAATCCCCATCTACTACGTTTAAATATCCTGAGGCAAATGACCCTATACCTGAAGCAACATTAAAAGAACCGGTTGTCATTGACGTTGATCCAATTGATTTGTTTCGATATCCCATGGCCACTGCATAATTGCCTTTAACACTGTCTAGATAGCCCAACGCCATAGAATACAGGCCACTTACGTAGTTGCTTCTACCCCCAACAAAGGAGTAATTCCCTTCAATTACGTTTAAGTTTCCAGACGCAAAACCAGCGTACGCCGAATTCGTATTGGTTAAACCGACAGTGGTTCCATAATCACCAGTCACTTGATTTGCCCTGCCCAGTACACACGCATAATCTCCACTCACATCATTGTATGAACCTATGGCCGTCGACATATAACCCGATACGGTATCATAATGTCCAAGAACCTGAGAATAACCTCCTTCTGCCGAACTATAATTCCCGTCAACCATTGCATACAAACCATCTGCTGAACTATAGTATCCAGAAGCTGAGCTGTAATTCCCTCTTGCATTTGTAAATGTCCCTGTACTTATTGAAACAATCCCAGAAGCCTGTGACCTATATCCCAAGGCAACCGAATAGGTCCCTTTTGCTTTTGTGCTATATCCAAATGCTGTTGAATATCCTCCAATGCTGTCATTATCCCAATTGTTGTTTACCGTATAACCAGCCCTAAAAGCAGCTTTCCGCGGATACCAAAACATGCGTGTTCCAGCCCCGGTAGTGGTTAACGTCGTACCAGCATTATAAATGCCTTTAGACAGTATACCTCCGTCGTTGTAACTACCTGACCGTTCGATTGTTAGAGCAAATTCTGGTGTGGTTGTTCCAATACCTATTTTATCGCTGAAGGAACCATTGTACATGGAACCAGTATTGTAACCAATCCAGTCTTGATCAAAATTTGACATCACAATAAACGAATCCTGGCTCAGGAACATTGTATCATTTCTAAACGTTAAATGTTGAATTTCATTGGTAGAGTCTTTATCATAAGGTGGGAACACAAAAAAGGAATCCTTGGTTAGAAACACTGTATCATTTGAAAATGTGAGGTGTTGAATTTCATTCAGTGAATCCTTATCGTATGGCGGGAAAACAAAAAACGAGTCTTGACTTAAAAAGACGGTATCATTTGCAAATGTGATGTGTTGAATTTCATTCGTACTGTCCTTGTCCGATATCGGAATCATCCCGGCAAAAGTCAGTTGTCCAGTTTGGTTCACCACAAATGTGGGCATGCTGTCTGAGTTACCGTATGTACCAGGTGTTACCGCTGTATTGGCTAGGTCAATGGTTCCATTTGAAAAAATCTTTCCTCCAGTAAGTCCGTTCCCTGCAGTGATTGACCACATAATAGGCACCCAATCACTTTGATTGAAATACCAAAATCCCGATGTATCATCTGTTTGATAAATCATAAGACCTGTGGCCGGCGTTGCAATGGAAAGCTTCTGCGCTTTGGTCATTCTTGGAATTAGCAAACCGCCGTTTACAGAGCTCACATCGAGCATGGCAGATTTGTCAGGTAAAGCACCGGTTTCGTTGATACCAATGTTTTGGGCTTGAAGATGTTGATTGAGAGACAGTAGTACCCCAAAGAGTACAAGTAGACTACACTTTTTCATACGGATGATGATAATGGACCTCTACGAATATACATAAGATAATCACTTGTCTTTATTCGGCCAAGTTCTAACCCTGATCTGGTTCTTTGAATGGTAACATTCATCTCAGGTTGTGGTATTCCAACTACAGACTTTATCGTTGCACAATACGGCATATCTATAAAACGGAAAAAGCATTAGAAACACTAGACGGTATAACGAATTTATCTAAAATAGTGTCAAAATACATTTACAACAATGATGGATATCAGGTTTGCTAGCTAATAGTTATGAGCGTGTTACAGTAATTTTACTGCTTAATATTTTATTTATTCTACATGTTTACACTTGAAGAACTACAACATATAAAAAAACGCAAGCAGCTCATTGAATTGGCGAATTCGAAACACGCCGATTTAAAAAAAGTCAGTCGAAATATTCGATATGAGCAGGAGTTAAAACTGCTGCAAGCAGAATTAGTAAACCTTCAGCAATGGGTTGCAAGACATAACTTACGCGTTGCTGTCATTTTTGAGGGCAGAGATGCAGCGGGAAAAGGTGGATCAATTAAGCGATTTACTGAACATCTCAATCCACGTTCCATGCGTATTGTAGCGTTATCGAAACCCACTGAAGTCGAGAAAGGCCAGTGGTATTTCCGACGGTATATTAAGGAACTTCCTAATCCAGGTGAAATTGTGTTTTTTGATCGGAGCTGGTACAACCGTGCAGTAGTTGAACCTGCAATGGGATTTTGTACGAAAAAGCAGTACAAAAAGTTTCTAGAGCAAGTTACCGAATTTGAACACATGTTATATGAAGATGGCGTTTTACTAGTAAAGTTCTGGTTTTCAATCTCTAAGGAGGAACAAAAAAAGAGGTTCGAGTCTCGTCTTCAAAATCCTTTAAAAATCTGGAAGTTTAGCCCCGTTGATTTAAAAGGTCAAGATTTGTGGGATAAATACACCTATTACAAAGAGCAAATGTTTTCGAAAACCCATACGACGTTTAGTCCATGGACGATAGTCAAAACGAATCAAAAGAAAACTGCCCGTGTAGAAAGTATGCGTCATGTGTTGTCGCTGTTTGACTATGCAGGAAAATCTAGAGCAAAAACAACCACCATCCCTGATCCAAATGTAATTGAGCGATATCACAGACAAATAGAACAAATTGATATTTAAGATGACCACAGCACAAAAATTAAGTCTTACACAAGACGAGCTAGATATAATTAACACCCCCATAGGGTTAAAACACTTATTCGCTGAAAGAGAGACCGATGTAAAAAAGGCACTCAGGATGGCTAAATATGAGATTGAACTTCGTGACCTGCAAGCCGACCTAGTTGATTTACAAAATTGGGTCATCAAGCAAAAAAAGAAAATTGTTATTCTGTTTGAAGGTAGAGATGCCGCGGGAAAAGGTGGTGCGATAAGACGGATTACAGCCCATATCAATCCAAGGCATTTCAGAATTGTGGCTTTACCTAAACCCGATGAGGAGGAGGAAGGACAATGGTATTTCCAGCGGTATGTAAGTAAATTACCTAAACCTGGTGAGATCGTTTTGTTTGATAGAAGCTGGTACAACAGAGCAGTTGTTGAACCTGTAAATCAGTTTTGTACACAAGGCGACTATATTAAGTTCATGGGGCAAGTCAATGAATTTGAAAGAATGATTTTGGAGTCCGATACCTACTTAATCAAGTTTTATTTTTCCATTTCTAAAGAGGAACAAGCAAGAAGATTTAAGGAGATAAAAGCAAGTCCGCTCAAAAAATGGAAAATCACGCCTGTTGATTTGAAAGCTCAAGCGTTGTGGGACGACTATACAGATTACAAATTGAAGATGTTTGAAAAAACCAATACAAAATTAGCACCATGGGTTCTAATTGACGCCAATAAAAAGACCGTGGCTCGTATTACTGCATTGAAACATATTCTGACTCATATCCCTTATGAAAAAGACGTTGAGGTAACTTAAACAAATAACAAACGTGTTATCTCTTTATTAAAGTTAAACGCCCATCTAGTCTCCCTTTCATGACTTGGTAAATGGTAAACATGCGTTAACAACATAGAAATATCCCAATTTACCAACTGTTGAATTGCTTATATTTGGCTTGCGCGTATGGCCTCAGCGTCACCTAAAGCGCTTTAAAACAATATGTTACATGGCTAAAATAAATGAATCTAGTTTCTGGTATAATCTGATAAAGAAAATCTTAAAACAGATTTTAAGAAAAAAAGCCCGAAGCACTAGACAAACACATAATCAACATGTTGTTCCACACGAAGATGGGTGGGGCGTTCGAGGAGAGGGTAATGAGCGATTGACTGGTACCTACAAATACCAAGACGACGCAATAGACCGCGCTAAAGACATTGCACGCAATTATAAATCAAGTGTGATTATTCATAGAAAAGACGGGACCATTCGAGATAGAGTTTCTTATCGCACCTAAAAAATGGCATAAAAAAAAGAGGGGCTACTACACTCCTCTTTTTATAAGCATGGATAAATTTTTTAGTCCTACTACAAGACTCTACTTACTTTTTGATCGATGAGATCATATTACTATTTAGTGCATTTCGTCTGGCTTGGTTTATAATGTGTCGAATCGACAGTTTTTCGTGGTTGACTAGATGCGTTAGATATATTTCAATTCTTGTACCACAATAAATCAACGACAAAAATATATTGTAACTAACTAATTTGTAGTGTTTTACGATAATACACGCATCAACACCACCCCAATCCTTTTCCCATTATGGGTTTTTAAACGTTGTAATTGACAGATTTGGGACTGACCGATACGATAATAAGTATGACAACAGTAAAAATATCGTAGCCCAAGTAATGCAGCCATACACTTCTAAGATGTCTGAAACTCGAGCACCAAGTAATCCATCGGTTGACAAGATTGAAAGTACCAATGACGTTATGAATAGAATTTTGGGAACCAGTTCAACTACTTCCTTTTTATACATCCTATTAAACTGAATGAACAACAACGGAAACAAAAAGACGAAATAATACTTCCAAGCCAAAGGCGATAACAGCGGGATAGCTGCCAACATAAACGCAAATTGGGCCACTTGATTGCTGGGGTTTTTATCCTTGCGAAACAGCCATGCAATCCATAACCCAAAGCTTCCTATAATTCCAAAAGTTATCTTTTTAACCAAACGTATATCTAAATCCAATATATTATAATATAGACCTACCCCCCTGGATTGACTGGTCAAGAGTCCTTCAATCATTGGAAAGATAGACTGATTTTTATGTGTAAGAATTGTTCCAGCCAAGGCTTTGTGTTGCCACCAATCCAAAAAGTTATTCAATCCACCCGTCCACCCAAATACTAAAACACATACACTTGTGGTCACGAAAACTGTTGCTAATGCACTAATTGACAGACGATAGCCTCTTTTGTAGACTAAAAAGAATAACAAAAATATGGGGTACACTTTTAGCGAAATAATCAACCCCAATACAATTCCTCCGGCAAGGGGTTTACCTTTTATGTGACATTGTACAACAAAAAGGCAAGCTAAAAGTAAGTATGAGTTTATCTGAATATTTGACAAATCGTCAATTACGAATCGGAGGATGAACAGGAAGGGCAACAAAACTGACCAGTCTAACACCCATAGTTGTGATTCACTTTTCGATGGTTTGAATGTTAATGTCTTTCCAATATAAAGTGTAACAATCAGTTGAATAATGAAGTACCAAGATATAATAAGGCCCACCAACCAAAGTAGCCTGATCAGCACTGGACTAAATCCATCCATCAGCGCTAGTGGCACGGAAAAAATGGCAAAGAACGGTGGCCATGTATTTAGGTAGTCACTATAAATAGGGCTACCATTTAACACCGCGTTCCCTGCATTTACATATCCGATAAAATCTCCGCCTCGCTGACAATCTCGTATCAGTTCAAATACAAAGGCAAGCCCGACTAAAGTCGTAACAACGATTCTAATTATATTTTGCTGTTTTGTGCTTAACGACTTTGACATGAAGAATGAACTACCGTACAATTACGAATTTGAAAGTTTGTGGTTTCACATCACCAACCCTAATAATGTATGTTCCGGCATTAAGGAATGATACATCCATTGCCAGTTCAACACTGATTTTCCCTTCACTTAGTAACTGTCCTTGCATTGAATAGATCTTACATGTTTCATTTTGTTGAGATCCGTAACGTATTTCATCTGAAGCAGGATTCGGATAGACCGTTTTATGTTCATTTATAGGTACAATGATTATTGGAATCCAAGACTCCGCAATATGAACTGCTTTACTCGCATTGATTTTACCCCACCCCCATGATAAGTCACTTGTATCTTTAATCGTGCCCGTATTGTTATCCAGTCTTGCAGACATTTTTAGGATTTGTTTCACATCTACTTCCGTTAAATTTGGGTTCGCTTGCAGCATAAGTGCAACAACACCTGCAACCGCTGGTGACGCCATTGATGTTCCAGATATTCTTGAAAATGGATATTGTCTTCCATTGAACTCCACAGATTGTAACTGCGTAAAATTTTGAGTCGTGAAGGATGAAACAGATGATGCGACACTTACGCCAGGTGCCGATATTTCAGGTTTTCGCCGACCGTCTAATGTAGGTCCTTTACTCGTAAAATTTGCTTGTCTACCACCGACGACATTGCCATTTTGCAACCTCACTTCAGACGTATGCGCGCCAACAGCAATAACAGATTTTGTGGACGCCGGATCTCCTAAACTATATTCGTCGTCGCCTTTTGACCACCCTGGTAACCAAACTTCGAAAGTACCACCCCAGTTGCCTGCGTCGTTTGTTAATTCAACGACATTCCAATAATGCACTGTCCCTGATTTTGCATGAGAACGTAACGCCACTTTTATTGCGCTACTCCTTTCACGAATACGCAAGCGCATTGTTGGCCGGTCATTAAACTCGTATTTATCGTATTTGGTAAGGTTGTAAAAGACTGTATCCGCATTAATTACAACAAAGGTGTCTATATAATTATCAGCGACGTTTGTCCCATACGTTGGAGATGTATGTATTATTTCGTTGTTACTATTTAACACCAATAACTCCACATTAAACATTTCCCCCGGTTCACCCCACATGCTTATGGATTGACCCCACATTAAGGGATTGGTATAGGTATTAAACCCAACACCAGACCACATCGTATCCTTGTCGAAAGACTTTTTTATGTGGAACGTTTCTCCACCATTGTTACCCGCAGAGGTTACAAAAATGACACCTTGTTTGGAATAGTTGTCTATGGCTTCACTGAGCAAACCAGTACCATCCATTGATCCAATGTAGTACAATCCCCAACTCATATTTACGACCAATGGCATCTGAAGTTCATCTGCCTTTTGTTTCATCCAGGCAAATGCATCCAACGCGCCTGCCTCATCTAATCTCAATGATACCATTAAGAAGCCAGCCTCATAAGCAACTCCTCTATAATTGGTTCCAGCACCACTTCCTCCGGCTATTCCAGCTACATGGCTCCCATGGTAAGCATAATCATATATACCTGCTGTATCCGATTGTGCAGCAAGTATTTCAGATTCGCTGGTGTATTCAGTGCCATAATTATAATCCATGGGATGAGGACCACTGGTCTTAAACTGATCCCACGCCGCTACTATTCGACTGTATTGTAATGCAGTATCATAAAAATTTGGATGGCTATAATCAAAGCCCCAATCGGTTATACCTATTAAAACGTTTTTTCCCGTATACCCTTGATTAAGCTGATATCCTTGATAAACACTATCCACACGCATATCAGGTATGGCTCTATTCATGTTGGGGTTTAAGGTTCTCGCTTTACGGACATGTTTGATGCCTGCAACGTTTCTTATCACCTTTACATCTAGGTCAACACCATAAAGTGTGACAATGTCCCCAACCTGACTGCCCATCCGAATACCTAAATACTCAAGATTTCTAACATCCAAATTGCAATCAACCTTGGCCAAAAACGCCGCGTTATGTTTATTCACAACGATGCTTCCCACCTGAGTCGTTTGACCATTGATGGGTACGAGCACAGAAAACAACATGAGAAACAGGATGTATCTAACCATAACGCACCAAAGATATTATAATACCCATATCAATTAAAACCAGTCAGGAAAAAATCAATATCCCTGAAATCAGGGATATTGATTTTTCACGGAATACCGGCAAGAAATCAGCTTTACGGCACCTCATCTTTGTGTTGTCAAAAACATTAAAAACACACAGATATGAAAACACTTACAATCACCTTCGCACTTTTAGTTACTATGTCTTTCATGGGTACTGCTCAAATCACATCGAATCTTGTTGAAATTGAAACAAGCATCGAAGATGGCATCACCGTTGTGACTTGGGAATCAACTAAGGAAGTGAACACGAGTTATTTTATCATTGAAAAATCACTGAATGACTCTATGTACGAAAGAATCTCTTCTGTTCCGGCAGCCGGATCATCATCACTAAACGCAACTTATACATACGAAGATCTTGATACAATTGAATTGGGTGTAACATATAGAATCACTCTTGTTTGTATGGATGGTACTCAATTTGTTACTACTGCCGATGTGTTGGAACCAATGAATATTGCCTTAACTGAGAACGATTAGGATTATTTGTTAGATTTGGGAAACTAAAAACTTAAAAAATATTACAATGTCAAACATGGGAACCGCACCACTAAGAGTTGGAACATTTTACATCCAAGACACGGACAATTCAGAATACAATTACTTTATTGCTTGTGTTGAACTTTATGACGCTCCTGGTGGCGTTACAATTAACGAAGAGTCGATCGTTAGTCACGTCGATGAAAATGGACTAACAGTAAGTACTGTTGAGTATTCATACACGTATAATGATCCAAACCCAATAACCACAAACACTGTCAGCACCTATCATTTAAAAATGTTTTTTCCAGAGATGGATGCAAACGGGAATCCTATAATCCCAAACTATATAAAGATATATAATTCTGTGGATGCCGAGGAAAAGAAGGTTGGTAAGATGAACAATGCCCCAGATGCCACATTAAATGACCCGAATTATCCATTGTATCAGCCGCGTTGTTTGGTACTTGCAAATCAACCAGTGAATCCAGGTAGTACCCTTCAGAAGTTCGTTTTCATTATAGCGAATACAAACCCTGAAGATGAATTACGTTTAAATGCGACCACAAATGGTCCTAATATAGATTGCACTACAGCACAGGATACAACAGACAACGGCCCAAAGAATGCTTCGGCAATTTTGTTGCCTTTAGATCCCACAAATCCAGCGACTGCTGCAAACCTAGTAAACCATGTTGGTATTATTGACGCTGCTAACCCGCAATACTTTGTCTATCCAGAAGTGCCACTTCAAGGTTAATGACAGACTAATTGATACGTAAAACATTTGTTACATTTTTCATCTTGTCCTTGTACTGGCAGGTTTGCCTGTGTGCCTCTGATACAAGTGCCATCTTAAAAGATGTATACCTCGCTTTTAATATTCAAACTCAATTACCAGATTCAGCCCTGAACATTTCATATCGTGTTCGGGCTGAATCATTAGAAAGCAATTATAAGCGAGGTGTAGGTTACGCGTCGAACAGAATTGGGAGTATTTATAATTTAAAAGGCCAACAAGATTCAGCACTTAAGTATTTAATTGAGGCGTACCGCATTAGACAAGAACTAAAAGACTACAAATCTGCTGCTGGAACAGCTGGTATCCTGTCAACTGTATATAATAAAACAGGTTTAACGGATTCAGCCATGAGTTTGCTGATACAGGGTTCGAAACTTGCTGAACAAAGTCAAGATACCGCACAGATCATATCGAGCTATGTTGATTTAGGATCTCTTAATATGGATTACGGTTACTTGGACAAATCGCAATATTATCTTGCTTTGGCGTTGGAGTTTGGCAAAGAATTAGATGATCCATATGCGTTAGCTCGAATCTACTCCGGCTATGGGGCATATTATTTTGAAATAAACAGATTCTCTCAAGCATTGGTGGATTATAAAAGGTCCAAGAGATATTATACAGCCCTAAACAATATCCATGAGGTCGCTCTTTGTAACGAAAACATAGCCGTGTGCCATGTTAATATGAAGCAGTACGACTTAGCGCTTCCCTATTTTATTGAATCCATGGACATATATTCTGCGTTAGGGTTCCAAGAAGATTTAAGTGTTGTTCAATTCAATATTGGCAGTATGTACAACAAATTGGAACAGCTCGACAGTGCTAACTATTATTTGTCAAATGCTCTAACACTTTCAAAAGACCAAGGTGATGTGGAGCAATCTGTTTCCATATACCAAGTACTTGCGGATGTGGCTTATAAAAATGGTGCGTATCAAAAAGCCTTCGAATATCAGCAACGGTTTTCTGTATTAAGTGATTCATTGTTAGACGCGCAAAAAGTGACAAGCCTTGCAGAAATGCAAACCAAATACGAAACCGAGAAGAAGGAACAAAGTATTGTGTTGTTGGAACAGCAAAACAAAACCAAAGCTGTCCAAAAAAAATACCTTATTGCAGGTACCATCGCACTGTCGCTCGGTCTATTTGTATTAGGGTTTTACTATGTACAACGCAACAAGTTGGCTGTAAAAAACGAACACATTGCACAACAAAAAATTGAGACCTTACTAGATGAACAAGAAATTAAAACCTACAATGCCATGTTAGAAGGTCAAGAAGAAGAGCGTTTGAGAATATCCTCAGACCTGCACGATCGTTTAGGCAGCATGCTGTCTACCATCAAGCTGATGTTCAGTGCTTTGGGCGAAAAAATAGACAAGGCCCAAGATGATAATAAGACGCAGTATGACAAAGCAACATCGTTAATTGACCATGCATGCGTAGAAGTGCGTCGTATCTCACACAATTTGGGAACCGGTATGGTTGCCAGCTTTGGGTTAATTAAATCGATAGAAGATTTGTGTGACAGCCTAAACCAAACAGGAAAACTTACCTGTACTTTTCACAGTCACCGGATGGACCAGAGTTTACCGCTTGATGTAGAAATTGAGATCTACCGCATTATTCAAGAGGCGGTTAACAATACCATTAAGCACGCCAAAGCGACAAAGGTAGATATACAACTCAATCGTTTAGATGATGAAATAAACATGCATATCGAGGACGATGGGATCGGATTTGTGGTCGATGAAAAAAAGAAACAAAATGGCCTTGGTCTTCAAAATCTCGTAAAACGAGCAGAGAAAATTGGAGGAAAACTACATATAGATTCCGTTAAAGGCCGTGGGACTACTGTTATTGTTGAAGTACCTTTAGATAAGGCCTTATGATTAAAGTTATAATAGTTGATGATCATCAGATGTTTATTGATGGCTTAAAGGGCTTAATTAAGTCTATGCACAACATACAAGTCGTTGGTGAAGCTAACAATGGTATTGATTTAATTGATGTATTGGCAGACACTAAAGCCGATATAATCTTGATGGATATGAGTATGCCTAAAATGGATGGATTGGAAGCGACGAAGTATGTTGTTAAAAATTTCTCCGACACAAAGGTTTTGATGTTGACCATGCACGATTCTCGAAATCATATTGAGCGTTTACTCAAAGCCGGTGCAAATGGTTATGTGCTAAAAAACACAAAAATTGAAGAACTAAAACTAGCCATTGAAACTGTTGTAGGTGGTGAACCCTTTTACAGTTCCGAAGTTACCCAGCGTATCATGGAAGGATTCCAACAAAAAAAGAAAATGGAGTCGACGTATGGCACGGTAGAAATTACGGACAGGGAAAAAGAAGTATTGGCATTAATTGCGCAAGAATACACAACCGGTGAAATTGCAGAGAAACTCTTTATTAGTTCTCATACCGTTGAATCGCACCGTAAAAACTTGATTAGTAAACTTAGTGTACGAAGTGCTGCGGGGTTAGTTAAATACGCTGTAAGAATGGGTCTAGTTGATTAAACCTTTGTTTTAACAGCTTCAACTTGAGGGCCAAATATCAAATCTAATAATGGCAGTACATTCTTTTGATTGTCGAAACGTGTTTGAAGCACATTGGTGCGGCTTTCTATTGCATCATTTCCTATTTCAACTTCCCAACATTGCTTAATGGCCTGTTTAAAAGCTTTGGCATTATTCGCTTCAATGCATAAGTCTGCCAATCCTGTATTTGCAATCATCTTGTCGTTTGCAATACAATGTCTACCCATGAACAAGGCATTCAACAATTTTAGTTTTATTCCTGTGGCTTGATTGGTATATAAGATATTAATGTGTGCGTCAGAAATTAAATGGTTTATTTCTTCAGATGTAATGCCCGTTTCTAGCAAAACATGATTCATGGTTGCAACCTTTACTTTTAATTCTTGAGACGGATCATTTCCAGCAATAACAACAGGATACTTGGCATCAGACAACACATTTTTTAACAGGAATAACGCTGCTTCGTTGTTTTCTCCTACCGATAAATTTCCATGATATAAAATGAAGTCACCACTCCCTTTTTCAACGTTAACTGCAGTGTTTACGTGAAAAGGTGAAAGCAAAATCGTTTTACCATACTTCTTATTTAAATATTTGGTATCGTTTGGTGATATCGCTGCAATGCAATTGGCATGCTTTAAAACTGATTCGTATTTTTTTAGTCGCTCAGACTCTACCTTGAAAAAGTATCGCTTGAATAAGTTGTCTTCGACTTTCTCTAAGTGTTTATAGTAATGATGTTCAATGTTGTGTGTTCTAACAACCTTGTACCGTTCTTTTAAACGATCATCGGCTAAATAATATGTCGAGTGTAACCCTTCAAATAGAATTGGGTATTTGTCTTTTAACAAATTCTCTATTAAAGCTGTCGAGTTTCTTGAAGCGACAATGTATGGCTTGGTATTGTAAATTGGATTCTTGAATACTTTACGTCTGTAGTATGTGACCTTATGACAAACCCCTTTGAGCATCGCGCTTTCTGCCCTACCGTATTGATAACAATGTAGATGGATTTTAACCCCTGATTCCGATAAGGCAACCAGTTTGTAATAAATGTCAATGACCCCGCCATAATTGGCCGGGTAAGGGACGTCAAATGAAATGACGTGAAGGTGTTTACTTTTTTTACTCATATTGCGCCAACAACTTGATTTCTTCTCTTTCCCAACTCCATTCTGTTGCTGCTTTCTTGCAATTTTCTTGGAGGCGAAGGTACAACGCTTCATTGGAAAGTAATTTCTTAATGGAAGCCACAACTCCTTCAAGCGTGGGTTCCGTTAACACCATTACCTCAAACTGTTCGTTTAACCTAACGTATTCTGGGAATTTACTACTGATAGATGGGACATGTGCGTGCACATAATCGAAACACTTGTTACTCAACGAATAATAGTAACTCAATCCTTTGTTTTCTAACACATTTAAACCCATCAGTGCATTTTGCGTGATATGTCGTAAATCCTGAGGATGCACCTTTCCTTTAAAGGTTACCCTATCCTCCAACTTTTCCGCCTTTACAAGCAGACGCAATTGGTCACTCAAATCTCCCTCACCAACTAAAACTAGATGGCCATCAACTTGATGCATAGCTTTGATGAATAGGTCAATACATCGACCCTCATTCAACGCTCCTTGATAAATAAAAAAACCTTTTTCAGAAAAATCCGACAGAGGTTTCACGACATTCTTATAACGAAGTAAAGGAACGTTTCTTATTACATCGACGTTTTTTTTGTATTTTTTTTGAAAGATTTCTGCTATTGAGGCACTTACGGTGTAAAAAACATCCGCTTTTTTAAAAACTAGCGCTTCAATCTGCGACCAAATCCATTTAATTAGTGGCCGATTTGTAACCTCAGGCACTTCTGTAAAGTGCTCATGTCCGTCAAACACCCATTTGAATTTGGTTAGCTTTTGATACAACCATGCGCCTACTACCGTATCAATATCTGCAGAATTTATGATGTCGGGCTTAGCTGACACGAAGTATGAAAATAACCTGAGATTGTATTCTAAATAAAAAAGAACACCTGTTGTAAACCAACATTTTATTCGATGTTGTTGAAATTCGTGATCAATGAGTGGCTTACTTGAAACTAACTTTCTTCCAACAAAACAAACCTCATATCCAGCTTTTTGAAGCGAAGTGCAAATTCGAATCATGCGTTGATCAAAGACCAAATCATTAGTAACCGTACAGAGTATATGCTTCACTTTACGAGCCGCAAATATCCACTTTTGTCTGCGATTATTTTAAGGTCATCCATCATCCATGACAACACCGTTAAAATCTTGTCTTCATCCATCTCGGGAGATGCTTTTATAATCTGTTCTGGCGTACTGGATTCTGTCTCTAAGATGCTGTTGATATGGCTGTTGAGTTCTTGAAATTCGTTGTGGTCGAGTTTTAATCGACGTTTTAAAGTACATACGTCACATTGCCCACATTCAGTCGTTTGATCTTCTCCAAAGTACTTACAAATTGAGGTCGACCGACATCCTTCGCCTTGCACAAATTCAATCATTGCTTCTAATCTGGCAATTGTCCTTTCTTTACTTGACTTTACGATACCTTCCCCATCAACAATTTTTTCAGCACGTGCTTTAAGCAAGGTAAGATATGGTTTTTCACTTGCTGGTTCGTAGCTAACCACACCCAACTCCTTTAATCGGTTCAGTTTACTGACAACTTCACTGTGATGTAAATGACTTCGTTGAGCGAGTTGTTTTTCATTGATTACCACATAGAAATCATACACACCGGCATAAGACCTCAGCACATTTTTTATCAATCCATCCAAACCAGCGAACCGCAATTGTAGGTCGTATAGCTGAGTGCTTGAGATATCTATTTTCAACTTTGATGGTCTTTGAATTCCATCAGATAGATAAAAGTATCCTAACTTTTGAAGGAGCTTGATGGACGAATAAACCTCAATCGCCTTTAACTCAAACTTATTACAGAAATCTGCTAAGTCGAAATCAAATCGTGCCTCTAAGCCACTGTGATACGCCAACTCGAAATAATTACAAATGCTATTATAAACTTCTTGTACCTTTTCTATGGTTGGAAATTGATTATTTACAAATGTTCTAAGGAGCTGAATATCTCCTTCATCGTAATACAGTATACAGGTTGCAGGTTGATTATCTCTACCGGCACGTCCAGCTTCTTGATAGTAAGCTTCCATGCTGTTGGGCATATCAAAATGTGCGACGAACCTAACGTCGGGTTTATCAATACCCATCCCAAAGGCATTGGTTGCTACCATCACCCTAGTTTCATTTAACGTCCACTTGTCCTGTTTCTGATTACGTGCAGCATTTGATAATCCGCCATGATAATAATCTGCTGATACCTTGTGTTTGTTTAAGTACTGAGCAAGTTCTACTGTTCTTCTTCGAGTTCTAACATATACAATCCCTGTCCCAGTTGTCTTCTGAGCTAAATCTGAGATACTTTTCCGCTTGTTTTCATCGTACTTCACCTGATAACTGAGGTTGTCTCGAACAAAACTTTTCCGAACGATAAGTGGCGATTCAAGTTGTAGTTGCTCAATGATATCATCAAGAACTTCTGGTGTTGCAGAAGCCGTAAGCGCTAAAATAGTGAGGTCTGGAAGTTGTTCTTTAATACTTGCAATTTGCCGGAACTCAGGCCTAAAGTCATGTCCCCACTGAGAAATGCAATGCGCCTCATCAACTGCCAAAAAACTAATATTGGTCCTTTTTATATTGTCTACAAATGCCTTTGACTGAAGTCGTTCTGGAGATACATAGACCAATTTGTATCTGTTGTTTCTAATGTTCTCAAGTTCTATCGAAATTTCTTTGTTCGACATTCCTGAGTTTAGGTAAGTGGCGGATATGTCACGCTGCTTCAACTGGTTCACTTGGTCGCGCATTAACGCTATAAGCGGTGATATAACAATGCACACGCCTTCGAGCAACAACGCTGGTACTTGATAACATATCGATTTACCACCACCAGTTGGTAACAAAGCGAACGTATCTTTCCCTTTTAAGACAGATTCAATAATCTCTTCCTGCTTATCCCGAAATGCAGGATACCCCCAATACTTCTGTAAAACTTGAAATGGCAATATGTTGCCAAAAATAGATGAATCTATCGAACTACGTGGACAAGACCTTTGACTGTTTTAAAGGCTTCATCCTCCGTCGTGATGAATCGCATGGCGTACAAATAAACGCCGTTCATTACGACTTCCCCATTGTAAGTACCATCCCACCCGATGTTCGGGTCATTTGACTTAAATATTTCTTCACCCCATCGATTGTATATCGACATCGAGAAGTCTTGATAATTTACGAGCGTCGGTTTAAATAAGTCGTTGACACCGTCGTTATTCGGACTAAATCCTGTTGGCACGTGATAAGAACTGATACATCCTGATCCAATTTCAAAATCATCACCTGATTCACAGCCGTCAATATTTGTTACAATAACACGGTACAACTGCTGCTTAGTTGCGTTTATTTTTTGAGTAGTCTCTCCGTCTGGTAACCAGTTATATGCCATACCAGAATTTCCTGCGTCTAAAGGCACGCTGAATTTACCACATAAGATTGTGTCTAACCCTAGACTCACGATTGGATATGGTGAGACGCTGTAGTTCACTGAATCCGAGACTGTTGCACATTTATTTAAAATGGTTACCCAATGAGTGCCCTCGGTATTGAAAGTCGCTTGATCTGTGACTCCACCACTAGACCAAAGATAAACCTCACTATTATTCTGAGTTCCAATGTTGTAACTTGTGGATTCTACTTGTCCGCAGAACACCAAATCTTCACCAAGTGAAACTGTTGGACTATATAATAAATCTATTGTAATTTGATCGCTATCTGACCCACAGCGATTTGATAGTTTCACAGCATACAGTCCAGATCCATTTACAGTAAACGTTGACAAAGTTGATTTGTCTTGCCACTCATATAACATTTCTGAATCAGTATCTGTAACATCAAAGATTGTCTTCACACTATTGCAATACGTTGAATCTTTAGGTAGGTTAACCACTGGTGTATTTTTAAGAATCACAGTCCATTGTGTAGAATCTAGACCGCACTTATTGGTGATAAATCCTGTAAAATCTCCAGACGACGTAACATGAATAGACGAATCTGTTTCACCTGCTACCGTCCAGGTATATACTTCAGCATTATTTGCTTTGGCAGCTGACATCGTTAATGTTTCATCCACTATATCGCAGGCGTAT
>JBLHOC010000055.1:0-17780 GCA_047620825.1 Bacteroidia bacterium
AGCAGGTTTTCAAAATCCTTCAGTGTTTTGGATATCACCATTGGATTTTCTTCATTGCTCAGAAACAGTTTTGTATAATTTCCGTAAGCCTGAATGTTCACGATGTCTTCAATTCTTTTTAAATAAATACCGTCTGTCGTATTTAGCGCTATTTTAGACCCAGAGGCAATATTATTTGGCAGGTTGATGATGTGTTCTAATTGCGCTTTTGGCAAATTAAAATTGTCAGTTGCGGAATCTTGAATGATACGGTCGATCGTGGCCTGAAGGTCTTCCTGATCTACAGGTTTAAGCAAGTAATCGAATACACCATGTTTGAATGCCTTAAGTGCGTATTGGTCGTAAGCTGTTGTAAATACGACTCTAAATTTGCCAAAATTATGAACATCACTTAATAAGTCAAAACCTAAACCATCCTTTAACCGGATATCCAAGAACAACACGTCAGGTGTTATTTCTGATAACAATTTCACCCCGGACTCGACCGAATTTGCGGTTCCTATGATATTGATGCTTGGCTTGACATCAGCAAGTTCCATTCGCAATGAAGCAATGGCTTGTTTTTCGTCGTCTATAATTGCTGCTCTCATTTTATTTATTCAATGGAAGTTTAATGATTACCGCTGTCCCTGGCGTTTTACTGCCATTTATAGGACTTAATATCTTAATGCTGCACGTCTGATTGTATTGTTGTGATAGTATATCTAAACGATCCCGAATATTTTCCAACGCCACAGAGTTGTGCTGGTTTTGTACTTCTTCAGAAAACCCAACACCGGAGTCTACCACCTTACAAACCAAAAATCCTTCGAACTCCTCAAAAGTGACTGTAATCTTCCCGCTGTTCAATGGGGCTAATCCATGTATTACTGCATTCTCCACTATTGGTTGTAAAATCATTGGTGGAATTTGGGCATTGACATGTTCATCCACCAAATTTATAATTTCATAATCAAACACATGATCATAACGGTTTCGCATTAACTCTAGGTACAACGTCAAAATCTCCGCCTCATCGTGTAATGGAATAAGTGGTTTATTACTTTCCAAAATCTTTCTTAACAATTTCGCAAATTTGCCAATGAAACCGTTGGCTTCCTTCATTTTGCCTTCACCGTAATATCCTTTTATTGTGTTTAACGAGTTAAACAAAAAGTGTGGATTCATCTGCATCACACCCGCTTTTTGCTCCGATATGAGATAGGCTTTTTCCAGTTGTAGTTTATCGATTTTTATCTCAGCCAACCTATTTTCAAGTGTAAGCTTTTCGCTTAATACTCTAAGTCGAACCAACAGAAAAATCCAAAAACTGGCAACACCAGCTGCCACTGCTAAAAATTGAAACCACCATAGTTTCCAAAATGGTTTTAGTATAACAAATTCCAAACTTAAGGCCTCACTTTCTCTACCTGTGGCATGAACCGCTTTGATCTTAAACTGATAATTCCCTGATTCAAGGTTTTCATATTGAATGTTGCGGTCATTGGTAAATCTCCATGTTTCCTGATATCCTTCCAGTTTATATATATAGTTCACATTCCCCATTTGCCTGAATGACTTCGCTATAAAATCAAATCGAATGTTATTTTCATTATATTTTAATTCTACATCGGGCGCTGAAATATCCATCCGTTTAGAATTCACAAAAGTCCCTATAAATTGTGGTTTGTCTGGGAACAATACTGGCATCTGCATATCCAGATCATAGGTCATGAGCCCCAAATTGGTCGCCAAATTAAGCGTGTTCCCTGTTCTTACGATATCAAAAATGGTGGTTGGCCTAAGCCCTAGATTTGCGCCAAATCGAATTGCTGTGGTATCTACTAAAACATTTTCAATCAAGTCTAACCCTTGGTTTGTCCCAATCCAAAGTTGCCCGTCCTTATCTAAATCGAAGGCTACACAGATGTTAGAAGATAGATTATTTGCAGCCGTGTAGCGTTTAACTTCTGACGTTCCTCTTAAAACAATAATGCCCTCACCCCGTGTAGCCACGTAAGTTAACCCGCGTTTGTCGTCATAAACAATATCGTTTATGTATGCGTTCAACCCTTTTATATCCGAACCTAAATTTATTTTAATGCCTTCGTTATCTAAGAACAAGCCTTTGTCGGTACCAAACAACATGTGACCACGAGAATCCATACAGACCACTTTAGTTCTATGTGGTACAACTATGTTCTCCAACAATTGAGGACCTAAAAACCCTGGATTAGATTTCGGCCCCATAGCATTAAAGAAATCTTCCTTCCGGATTTTATAGGCTCGATTACTCGCCAAATAAACGTATTCCGAATCGAACCATAAATCGTTCAGCAAGATCTTTAAATACCGCTTGCGGTTTTTTGAATCAATCCAGGTCACCACATACTTTGACATAACAAAATGCCCACCTTGGCCATCTGTTTTGATCATGGTCACAGGTTCGTTGGTTGGAGTGATAATAGGGTCATTTTCAATACTATTCCCGTCCTTTATACCATAACTCCCGTTACGATACCCCAGCCAAATTTGATCGTCTGTCGTTTTGTGGAGCATTGTTACTTGATCCACAGCCAAGCCTGAGGTTGTATTGTAAATACTAACATCTGGTGATGATGAGAAATATATACCATCCCCGACGGTAGAAATCCACAGATTCCCCTCTTTGTCTTTTAGAATTGCTGACACTACAGACCCATCTAAATATCTGTGCTTGCTGGCGTTATCTCCAATTGTGTATCCTACGTAGGCGCCTGTTCGAGTCCCAATATCAAAAGCATTGGCTTTTTTTGAAATATACGTTGCCTCCACATTATCGGGTAGGTTTCCGAGAAACTGCAAACCATTTGAGTAGGCATACAATTCATCACCTAACGCTATAAAACAGGTATCCTTATATATTGATGTTCTTGCATAGTGTCCATCTGTTTCTAATGGTGCAATGAGTGTGGCAATCGTATCCTCAATTTGGTATATACCTTTTACTCCAACGGCAAAAAGTTTGTTCTCTGAATTCTCCCAAACGCTATATGCCGAAGGCACCCATATCTGCTCAGCGTTAAAATTTGTATCCAATCTAAAAATACCATTTCCAATAGAAGAAAAAATGATGTCCCCATTTTTCGATTCACAAACAGAAGTTATAGCTGAATTAATGTGGATTTCAGCAAGCGCATCATTTTTCAATGCATTGTAAAGTTCACCATCGAGATAATATGAGAGCTCCCCATTTTGCGATAAAAACCACAGCCGATGTTTGGAGTCTTCATAGATCTCAAAAACTTCATTCGCTGTAAGGTCTCGGCGATTATCAAAATTGCTTATTGTATAACCATCAAACAGAGAAACCCCAGCATCTGTACCAAACCATACATCACCTTCTGAATCTTGAAAGGCACAGTATACCTTGTCAGAAGCCAAACCTGTAACAGTCTCAATCTTTTGAAAATAGGGCTGTTGAGCTTGGCAGGCCAAGCTTAACGCCATTAAACATATGGTGAAAAATCGATTCAACACTCCAAATGTAATCCGAGTTTATTACTTGAAACGCTTATAATTACCTTAAAAATCACTGAATTCTACGGTTTCCCGAATATACCCGCGCTGAGTAACTAGAAATCCACACAAGTCATATTATTTCTATCTAACATGAAAAAAAATGAACTTTTGTTCCGTAAATACCAATTGACGCAAAACGAATTAGGGCGGATACTCCAAGCATAATCAAACAACTTTTGAATAATTGGACATAAGGAGCGCCTTAGATATAAACTATGATGAATTGACAATTGGGATAAACCTAATCCGGTATATTGACTTCTGCGTCACCTAACGAAACAGTATTTTTTGTTTCGTTAGGTCTAACCGAGTTTCGCCTGAGATAAAGTGTATTATTGAAAAAAATAACACGACGTTATTAAACGTAAATAGTATGAAAAACGGTGCTACAATACGAAGTTATTTAAGGTTTGACAGGTCTGCTTGTTTGGAAATCTTCGACAAGAACTGTCCTCAGTTTTTTAGTGATGCTGACAGAGCGGATTTAGAGCTTTGGTTAGATGGCCAAGACGCTGGCACAATCACTTACGATACGTCAATGGCCGATTTCTTTTACGTGATCCTAAAAGATTTCAATGTTATTGGATGCGGTGGCTTTTATATTATGAAAGAAAATCCAGTTGCTCGGATTACTTGGGGTATGATCCATCCAGATTTTCACAACATAGTTTTCCGTTCTGTGAAAAACTTGAGTTTGAAACGAAGCGAATCACTAAACATGCTTACAAACCTGGCTTGCATCGTTACAACATGGTTCGACAAGCCAAAGAATTATAAACTGTCGTTTATAGGCAGTCTCTTATCCATTACTTTAAACCACAAGAATGGGAATAGACTCAAAATCATCATGCCTGGATAACCTGTTGGCAATTGTGACGCACCCGCTCTACTTTCTAAGTTTGGATATTTAACAAGCGTGTTCGCGTGATGATGAGAATGTCGCGTAAGCTCAAACAACATACTTCTACCCAAAATATAATCTGAGTTCCAAGAATGAACGTCTTGTACTTTCTCGTAAGTCACCTTACTTATCTTTTCTCGTCTTAAACCATAATGCTCTATATAGTTGATGGTTTCCAGTAGCACTATTCCTATCCCGCACGCAATGAAATACATAACTAACACCTTTAATCCAAACAGTGTTAAAATCCCAATGACCAAGATCAATTGCATCACAACATATTTGATCATATCATTCTTCCATGTCCATTCGCTAAGGTCTTTACGATTCAGTCTTTCTTTTTCCAGATGCCATGCAGAGATGTAGGATTTTGAAATTACGCGTACCCAAAATCGGTACAAATGCTCGCCTTTTCTCGCAGTTGCAGGATCTTGTGGTGTACCCACCCGTTTGTGGTGACCGCGATTATGTTCGATAAAAAAATGTGTGTATTGCGAAGTTAGCAGCAGAAACTGCGCTAAGAATTGATCAAACTTGTTTTTTCTGTGACCCAGCTCGTGTGCCATGTTGATGCCAAAAATGCCGCATAGCAGACCCATACAAGAGACCTTGCCTATCATCGACACTACACTTTGTTCTGACCCAATATCCTTGAAAAATAGAATGAAAAGCGCCACATATAGCGGTACAATTGCGTATAATATTAAATCATACAACAGCGGATACTTAATGTTACTTGTAGACTTTGATTCTGGTATTATCAATTCTATGGCTGGAATTATCACAAAACCAAAAATGACCAAATAATATGTTTCAACACCTTGTCCTTTCAGTGAAACATATCCAAGCAAAATCAAAATAAAGGAAGCACAATACTTTACCCAAGCCATTGAACCAAAAATACAAATAACAAAAGGAGTTACCTCCTTTTGTTAAGATTAAATATCCGTGTGTTTTTTGCAAATTTACTTTACACGAACTGATAGCACTTTTTGTCCTTGTACAAATCCTTCTAACGTATCACCTGGCTTAACGGGGCCAACACCTTCAGGTGTGCCTGTATATATTAGGTCCCCTATTTTCAAGGTGTAGAATTGAGAAGCATGCTCGATAATTTCATCGATACTGAAAAGCATATTTTGTGTGTTCCCTTTTTGCACCAATGCTCCATTCTTATGCAATTCGAAATCTAACTGCTGGATATCAAAGTCCTCTACATTCAACCATTTTCCAAGCACGGCGCTATTATCAAAAGCCTTTGCTTTTTCCCAAGGCAACCCTTTTTCCTTTAGTTTAGTTTGTACATCTCGAGCTGTAAAATCAATACCAAGCGTAAACTCTGCATAGTACTTAGATGCAAATTTGGTTTGAATCTTTTTTCCTAACCGATTTAGCTTGATTACTATTTCAGCTTCGTAATGAATGTCTGATGAAAAATCGGGTATGTAAAAGGCGTCTCTTTGCCTTAATATCGCAGAGTCTGGTTTCATAAACAATACTGGCTCATCCGGCACATTGTTCCCCAACTCCTCGGCATGTTTTTTATAATTCCTACCTACGCAAATTATCTTCATTTCACTAGATCTCCTGTAAGTCGAAGCAGCTGATATTCGGCTTTCTTCAGGTTAAACTTGGCTGCATTAATTCTGTTTTTAGACGCTAACAAACTCAGCTGAGCTTGACGAAACTCAATAGAACTTATTTGACCCAGTTTCAATTGTTCGCTGGCTCTGGTAACGTTTAATTCCGCTGTCTTCAAATTGTTGATTTCAGTATTCAGAACGGTTTCTAAAAACTTATAATTTGTCCAATAATCATATACTTCCTTCTCAACCAACTGTTCATTCTGCTTCATCTGAACTTCACTCTTTTCCATTTGAAGCACAGCGTTTTGCATCGCAATTTTTGTCCTTCCTCCAGAAAATATTGGAATGCTTATGGAAAGTCCTCCCGAAAAGCCAATGTTACTTTGCTCAAGCACAATGCCGGCTCCGTTTTGCGACGCGTTTAACCCATAATTTGTATTTAACGCGATTGTCGGGTATTGATTGGCCATAGATAATTTCTGATCAACCTCTGCAATATTTTTTTGAATGCCTGCGAGTACCAACAACACATTATTGAGTTTGGCTTTTGTCATGACATCAGAGAAATTTAAATTTTCAAAGGCCTTAACATCTGTATCAATTTTAACTTCACTTGTAATTTGATTACCCATTAAATAATTCAACTGTCGCTGCAAATTACCTTTTGCATTTAAAGCCGTTAACAAATTGATACTGTCTGTATTCAAATCAACTTTTGCACTGTACACTTGTAACGTGCTTCCACTCCCATAAGAATGTGCCAGTTGAGCTCGTCTCAACCTAGTTTGTGAGATTCCTATTGTTTCGTCAAGTGCTTTGATATCCGCCTGTACTTTAGCTAAATCTAGATATAACCCGATAGTTGTGATAACCGCGTTTTCGATTGTTATGCGTAACTGGGTTTCTGACAAGTTCTGTGCATATCTCAATTTATCAAATGTATGCAAATTTGCAAACCCATTGAACAAGGTATAGTTTAGTCCAACAGATCCATTGTAGCTTGTAGATTGAGCCCCATCAACATTGGTAGGTGGGATGCCTCCGGCAAACTTTAACTCAGTATTGTTTTTGCTATAATTCGCTCCTCCAGTCGCACTTACATTAGGCAACAAGCCTGCATTTCCTTTCGTTGTGGCATTGTCTGCCATTTGATTGTCCAAATTTGCCAAAGCGACGTCAAAATTATTTGATAATACTTTCGACACACAGTTTTCAACTGTCAATGTGCTTGGCCCCTCTGCACTTTCAGTGTTTTGGGCGTTCACTGAAATACTCGACACCCAAATTAATCCAACAAATGCGATAAGGCTAAACTTCTTCATTGTCTACTTTTAGTTCTCTAATGGCAGGTTCTACTTCTTCGTTCGTCGCTGTTTGACCGTACCAAAAATGTCGCCACCAAACCCTGATGTGGTTTAGTACCAACAAAATTACGGGCAACACAATCAGTGTTAATACAGTTGCCATCCCAATTCCATAAGCCACAGCTATAGCCATTGGTTTTAAGAACTGAGCTTGAAAGCTCTTCTCAAAAAGCAATGGTGCAAGACCTGCAATGGTTGTTGCAGAAGTTAAGAATATTGCTCTAAACCGCATGTATCCTGCTTGAAATACCGCGTCTTTAAATGTCATCCCTTCCTTCAAATAGGAATTTAGTTTTGTTACAAGCACCAACGAATCGTTTACTATGATACCGATCAGTGCTACAATTCCAAGAAATGATAAGATGCTTAATTGATTACCATGAAGAAAATGTCCCCATGCCACTCCAACTAAACTGAAAGGTATTAATGCAAAAATGGCTAGTGTTTGGCCCGCACTTCTAAAAGTAAAAATAATCAAGGAGATTATAAGAATAAGTACGATCGGTAGAGCAGATTTAGCTGACTTTTGGGTTTTGGCTGCTTCACGGTTTTGGCCATCAAATAATGGCGTTACTAACGGGTACTTCTCCAAAATTTGTGTGACGTAATTTTCTCTTAGGTCGGCGATGACATCAGGGGCACTTATTTGTGGCCCAATCACATCTGCTTCAATCGTCATTTCTCGTTGAGCATCTATGTGGCTGATGTTTACAACACCTCGTTGTTTGCTGTATGTCGCAAGTTCTTTTAATGGAAACTCTTGCCCACTTTGGGTACGTATGCGCATGTCTTCCAGGTTTTTAAGAGATGATCGATTTTGTTCGTCGTATCTTACCCAAACCTTCACCTCATCAATACCACGCTGTAAACGTTGCACTTCTTGGCCAAAAAATCCTTGCCTGATTTGTCCCATGATGGACGCTTCTGACAAGCCAAGTAAATATGCTTTATCCTTTAACTTAAGTCTAATTTCATTTGGTCCCGGCTGCGTATTCACGACCACATCTTTCAATTCCGAAAACTTGTTCATGGCCGCTTTCACTTCATCTTTTGCCGAGGCCAATTGTTCGTTGTCACGGCTTAGGAGTGTTACAGATACTGGCTTTCCAAAAGGATTCGCAGAACCAAAAGTTAGCTTTTCTGCGCCTTCTAAAATGCCAACTTCATCGCGGATTGCATTTTCGATCTGAAAACTTGGAATCTCGCGAAGCTCCCCTTTTAAAAGTGAGATATTGACAGCGCCAACGTTAGTACCTGGACCAACCTTACGAACTACATTGTCTACAATATCAAGTCCGTCTTCCCTCTTAGACTTGTACTTTTTATTAATAATCTCTACTGCTTTCTCAATCTGAATTAAGCGTTCTTCTGTGATTTGTTCCCGTGTACCGGACGGCATTGTCAACGCAATATTCACGTTATCACTTGCTATAAATGGAAAGAATGTGGCTTTAATGATGCCACCTTTAAATGCCCCAACTGTCAATGCCAACGTACAAAAAACTACAGTCATCGTTAAGAACTTGTTGTGCAAACAGTATTTCAACACCGGTGCATATATCTTGTCCCTTAGATAAAACATCAGCTTATCTGTTGCCCGCTCTACTTTGTTCTTTTTCTTCACTCCTGCAGATAATGCTTTGGAGTGTGCCATGTGGGTTGGTAAGATAATCAAGGCCTCAATCATCGATACAAGTAGGGTTGCTATGACCACAAACGCCAATTCAGAGAAAAAGTCTCCAGCCCTACCATCAACCATATAAAAGAATGAAAAGGCAATTATGGTTGTAAACACAGCTGACAATACAGCGGTGATTACCTCCATGGTACCATCAATAGCGGCATGTAATGCCGTTTTTCCCATTTCGTAATGGTGATAAATGTTTTCGGCTATAACAATGGCATCATCCACCAAAATGCCGAGGACGATAATCATCCCAAATAAGGATATGACATTTATCGTCACACCGACATAGGCAGCCAAGATAATCATCCCAAAAAATGAAATTGGTATACCAACTGCCACCCAAAATGCGATACGAACATTTAAGAATAGTGCTAGCAGCAACAACACCAAGAGCATTCCTGTACCACCGTTGCGCACCAATAAATCTCTCCGTTCATTTAAGGTAACACTACGGTCGGATATTAAAGTCGCTTTAATCTTGGTGTTTTTTGCGTTAAAGTCTTTAACATATTGCCGTACGAACGCAGCATTGTCCATTAAGTTTTGATCGTCTGTGCTACTCACACTTATCTCAACACCTAACTCTTTATTTATAACACTTTTATTAGGGTTATCCGTCCACTTGTCTTGTGCAACAGCAACATCTCCTAACCGAACAACTTTTCCATCCGGTGTAGATTTAACCACGATGTTTTCCAGTTCCCGTGCATAGTAGCCTTTATTTCGGCCTCGAATCAGTAGTTCTTCTTCCGGTGTTTTTATAGTCCCTCCAGTTATGTCAACATTACTGTTGCTAATGGCACTGGACACTTGGCTAAAGCTTACGTTATACGCCTGCATGCCGTCTTCACTTAAGGCAATTTCTATCTCTTCTTCAGGGAATCCACTTAATTCAACTTTTGAAATTCCGTCCTGGTTCAACAAATCAGATTCCACTTGACGTGCAAAATGCTTCAACGTCATCAAATCAATATTTTTCCCGGTTAGTGCAAAAGTGGCTGTGGCGTTGATATTTTCCTTCAATACCACGATCGGCTTTTCGAGTCCTTCCGGAAAAGAGTTTATCGCGTTAACGGCATTTTTGACATCTTCAAGGGCAACATTTGTTTTGTACCCTTTTTCGATTTCAACAACAATTGTTGCTGTATTTTCTTGGCTTTTTGATGTGATTCTTTCAACACCAGAAACGCCTTTGAGTTTCTCTTCTATTTTAACCACGACGCCCTCTTCAATCTCTTCAGGAGACGAACCAGGATAGACCAATTGCACATTTACTATGCGGTTTGGAATGATTGGAAAAAAACTAGAATTGAGTTTAAAATAGGAAACAATGCCAAAAATGATCATGAGCACCATGAGCACATTTGCAGTGATAGGGTATTTTATAAAAGATGAAATGAGTCTTCTCACGTTATCCTTCTTTATTAAGAATTTTAACAATCATACCGTCATGGGCACTTGAAACCGCTTGATTCAAGTATTGATCCCCTTCCTTTATGTCGCTTATATATACCCAATCCGTTCCTTTATACACGACGTTGACTTTTCTTCGAGACAATACGGAATCGCGTTCAACAAAAAATAGCTCATCATTTTCGAGCAGCAAATTTCTTTGGACTTCTATAACGTTTTGAAGTGTTGACCCTTCAATGATTGCTGTTAGATATTGACCTTCTTTGAGCTGATTGTCTGTTACCCCAATATAAACTTTCACACTTTGGGTGGATGGATCTAGTTGCTCGTTAATCCGTAAAATTTTACCTGTCCATTGTTTGTGTAATTCTGAACTTGCAAGTTTAACCGAGCTACCCACTTTAATAAATTTCAAATCATCCAAACTGATGGACGCCTCTAACTCATATTGGTTTGGTTGGATAAAAGTACCTAAACGTTGACCAGCTCTTACAAGCGTTCCTGGATCAAGGTCTGTTGCGCTTAACACACCACTGAAAGGGGCGAGAATCTTGTGTTTACTCAGCCTTAATTCCTGTGATTTAATACTATAGTAAGTGGTGAAAATGTTTTTAGAAGAGATAAACACCTTGGCTTTCTCGTTTTTAATCTCTGGTAAGTCCGGCACTGGTTTGTCAAAATCAATTGAAGCGTGAAACTTTTTCCAAGCCTCGATTTCTTCCGGATAATCAATGACCAAGTCTGGTAAAACCTGAGATACGCTATTGAGTAGCGTACTTTTTTGAGATTTTAAATTTGCCCGGAGTTCTGAGTCATCCATTTGAGCTAGAACCTGCCCTTTGCTAAACCGATGTCCTTCTCTAAAGTTAGAAGTCTGTAAGACACCATTCACCTCAGAAAAAATATCAATTCTATTTTTAGCAACCAGCTTCCCACTTAAATCTATTTTCAAGTGTCTATCTAGGTTTTTTGCTTGTGTCGTAACCACATTCAAGGTTCTAAAACTTGTTGTATTCTCAATCTTCTCTTCTTTTGAAGATATCTTTCTAAAGACTAAAACAGTCACCAGAATCAGCAAGACGGCGATGACTATGCTCCTCCTTATTTTAAATGATTGGGCCATATATTTTGATTATGATATTTATGTGGAACATATCAAGCGGTACAATGTTTTATGATATTTCGTTTACAGCTCGGCTGTTTTAAGACTTAACCTTAATGGATACTGACCCGAGTGACTCTACCTCCGCCGTAACCGTGGAATTTGGTTTTATAAACACTGCTGGTGTAGCAGCTCCAGCCAATAAAATTGACCCCTTCGGAAAGGCTTGATTATACTTAACGGCTAAGCGTGATGCATTACAAACCGACAAATATGGGTTATCTAGTATCGCATTACTCTGATCAGATTCAACCACTATACCATCAAAACTTAAAGACATCCTTAAATCGTTTAATGACGCTGGCAAAGGATGCCATTTTCCTAATACAAATCCCGCTGACGAACAATTGTCTGCGATAACATCTTCCAGCGAAAACTTGAAATTCTTGTATCTGGAATCGATAATTTCAATAGCTGGGCAACACGACTCGATATAGTCTGAAATTTCCTCAAGACTTATTTCTCTGTCTAGGTCTTTTTTTAGTTTGAATGCAATTTCAGGTTCAGCCCTTGGATGAATAAACTTAGACAAGTTAATGCTCCCTTTATTTTCAATCCACATGTTTTGAGTGAGTCTACCCCAGATCATGTCGTGGACACCCATTTGCTCCATTTTAGCAAAACTGGTGAAGCCTAATTTTAACCCTGCAAAATCATCATCGCGTTCATACCGTTCCTCCATCGACAAGGCCTGAATCTCGTACGCCTCAGCTTCTGTAAACTCGTGTTCTTTGCTTATTTGCTCCACCGCCTCCGCCTTGAGGGCGGCTTGATCTAATAATTGTGCTATTTCCTTATTGTTCATTTTTTTTCTTTTTCATGTCCAACGCTACGTCCAAAATCATGTCTTCTTGTCCTCCAACCATTTCTCTTCTACCCAATTCTTCAAGAATATCGCGGGTATCAAGTCCATATCTTTCAGCAGCGCGTTCACTGTGAAGCAAGAAACTAGAATATACGCCTGCGTAACCAAGACTTAATGTTTCCCTATCAACACGTACCGGACGTGTTTGAAGCGGTCGAATCACATCATCCGCCAAATCCATCAATTGATGTACATCTGAATTATGACTTGCTTTCATTTTATTTAAAACGGCAATCAAAACTTCTAACGGACAGTTTCCTGCACCTGCACCCATGCCAGCCAACGAGGCATCAAGTCGGGTTGCGCCATGTTCCATAGCCACAATTGTATTTGCCACGCCTAAGCCTAAATTATGATGGCAATGTATTCCAACTTCTGTTTTACTATCTAAAGTACCCTTAAAGGCTTTCACTCTTTCGGCCACCTCATGCATCAATAATGCACCGGCACTATCGGTCACATAGACACAATCGGCACCGAATTTTTCCATCAGCTTAGCTTGTTCGGCTAATTTATCTGGGGTGCTCATGTGCGACATCATCAAGAAGCCTCCAACATCCATCCCCATGTTTTTAGCCGCTTCAATGTGTTGTTGCGAAATATCTGCTTCGGTACAATGCGTTGCGACTCTAACTGATCGTACGCCTAAAGCATACGCCTTTTTTAAATCCTCGATTGTTCCAATACCAGGTATTAAAAGTGTTGTTAACACGGCGTGGTTGAGTTCTTCGGCTACACCTTCTAACCAATCCCAATCTGTATGGGCACCAAATCCATAATTGAAACTCCCACCAGACAACCCGTCTCCGTGTGCAATTTCAATCGCATCAACCTTTGCTTTGTCAAGTGCAATGGCCAAGTCTCTAACCTGTTGTTTGGTATATTGATGACGAATGGCGTGCATGCCATCTCGTAACGTAACGTCTTGGATATACAACTGCATAATTTAAATTGACTTCAAAAATACCGTTGTTTATAGATTTTCGGTTTGGATTCGTAAAAATCCTGCACATACTCCTAACTCGTCTTTTATCTTTGTTGTATGGATATATTTTTGCTTGTCCTCGGAATCGTTTTTTTAGTACTTGGTGTAGTCGGATGTCTTGTGCCAATTATTCCTGGTCCTCCGATCGCATATTTATCACTGGTCATACTCTTTTTTCATAGCGTTGACGCCTTTCACCCATCAGCATCGGTCATGTTGTGGTATGCGGTTATTGTTATTGGTATTACTGTATTGGATTACTTTTTACCCATTTGGGGTACCAAAAAATTCGGTGGCACCAATGCGGGCAAACGCGGCAGTATCATTGGACTTATTGTAGCCTTCATCTTTCCAGTTTTAGGTCCATTAACCATATTGGTTGGTCCATTTTTAGGGGCAATTGTTGGAGAGTTAATTACTGGGCAAGACCAAAAGACGGCGATTAGATCTGGGATTGGTTCCTTTCTTGGATTCGTAGGTGGGGTAATTCTTAAAGTCGGTGTCGTGGTTTTTGTAGCAGCAAAGTTTATTGAGCTGGCGTTTTAGTTTGATTGCTAAGCCACTTTTGCAACTTCTCTAGTTCCGCTTTTCTTTTAACAGCTAGTCCATTTCCTGAACTGCTAAACATTACTTTATACATCCAACCAGACGGTGTAAGTTTTGTGGTTACATGAAGTTTGGAAGTATTCGCGTCGATGGCCTCAAATTCATACTTGGTATCTAATCTAATCTTCTCGCTCAAAATGATTGAAGACGTCGCAGATTCGTGTCTAAATACCGAATCTACTTCATACACAGGTTTTGACACTTGCTCCGCATCACTGAACACAAACAATGCTTTAAAACCAGTCTCATCGTATTTACCAGTAAGGCTTTCTACTGTGTCAAGGTTATCTCGCCACATTACAATTTTTGCAGGGTTAAACACGGCGTCCCAAGCTTGTTCTAAAGGTTGGTCCAATTCAATATCATGTTCCACAACATGGTTATCTGCCACAAAAAATGCAGCTATAAATGTACCGACTAATCCAAACCCAACGAAGATTAATACGTATTTGATGATTTTCATGGGGCAAAGGTATTTTTTTGAGTATAAAGTAAGGTGTATAAAGAAGTGAGATGTTTGGGTTGATACAGGACAATTTGACTCAAGACATATTGATTAAAGATCATTCTTTTCTTTTCGGTCTTTAGGGGTTATCCAGCTCTGTTCTTTGCTTAGGGCTTACCAGCCCTATGACCCAGTTTTCATTCTTTTTTTGAATAAAGAACGAAACAAGAAAAAACATAAAAATAATAATGCCCTTCGTTTTGGAACGCTTATCCCTCCTCCATGGCCTCCAAAACCCCTCGTCGCACAACGCCCATTATTTTTGGCCACAACGCTTTGGACGACCAAAGCGAGTGCAGGCCAGACAGAAATGCGAGCCGGCGTAGGGGTGAATTGAGGATGACTTTGAAAATCAATAAAACTGCTTGCACTGTTTTATTAGCTTTTCTTGGTATCCGAAAGAGAGTGGTGGAAGCATATTTCTGTTAAAAGCTTTTTGTTTACTTTTTGGGTTTCAAAAAGGAAAATCGGTTATAGGCTGATAAGCCTAATGAAAGAATACATTTTGGTCACTTAGTCTTATCGATCATAATCACTTTTCATATAGTTTTCTTGCTTCTGAATGAGGTTTCAATTTCCCTGAATCTGCATCCTCAAGTCCTTGTTCGATGGACGACCGATCTTCATTAGACAATTCAAACCACCAATCACGTGCACCGTTCTCACGGAGTTTCATGATCTCATTAATCACGTCGACATCCGTTAAGGATGACAACCATTGAATGAGTTCTATTTTTTTTGTTTGGATATTCATACCTAAAACTGTGTATCCAAAGATAATACAAAGGAGAGACATTATTCGTGATTGTACATCCATGTATGGGACTTAGTATGTAAGTCTAACCACATTAATGGTTTTAATTTATTTTTGACAAAGGACGAATTGACTCAGGACTTATTGACTTAAACTCTGATTATGTTGGTATTCAGAGGACCGAAGTAATGAGAACCGAAGAATCTGTTGACATACGCTTGATTGACTCAGGACTATTTGAATATCGTATCTTGAACATTTTAAACGGACGAATATTTTAAACGATACCAATTTGTTCATTTTTAGTATATTTATACCTAAATAAACAGACTATAAAATCATGTTAATCAGCCTGTTACGCTACGAGTGTTACCATCCTTTCGGAATGCAGATGCAAAATCGATCCTGGACCAGACCTAGCACAGATTACAGGTATGGGTTTAATGGCCAGGAAAAGGATGATGAGATAAATGGGAAAGGCAATAGTATTGTGTTTAATTATCGGATTCATGATCCTAGGTTAGGACGATTCTTAAGTGTTGACCCACTTGCACCTGAATACCCTTGGAATAGTACTTATTCGTTTGCTGAAAATAGTACTATAGCTTTCATCGATTTGGAAGGACTAGAGAGATTCTATGCAGCCGATGGTGGATACTTAGGACAGTTAGGAACAAATAACCAGATAAGGGTTTTAAACAGCCATATTATATCAGAATACACTCAAGCTCAGTTAAGTAATTTAATAAATGATGCCAACTCTGGTAAAAACAAGACATACACGACGAACCAGTTTGTTATGGAAAGTACGAAACTATCCTCTACGGACAATTCTACTCAGAGTAATGTTCTTTCAACTTTGGGTAAAAGTCTTGAAAAATCATTCAAGTTGTACAAAAACCAAATATATGTTGACGCGGTAGGATTATCGGGAGTCCAAGACGAACTAAATCGTGATATGGGGGAAACTATGAAAGGGGCAACAGCGAGATCCTGGTACAACCTTGACACTAAGTTCGGTTTTATTACTGTAAACATTGTAGAAGATGATTATTATACAATGATGATGATATTAGAGCATGAAAAAAATCACATAGAGGAAACAAAAAGATTGGGAAAGCACGGAATTACGGCCAAGCCACCAAATCATTTTGATGTACAATGGAAGGCACATATAAAATATGGTAGAAAATCACAGGATGCGCGTGACTTTTCAAAGCAACTATTGAACAACTACTTAGATGGAATGGCGCATAACCTTAACTCAATGGCGGACAAAAGTGGAAGCGAGTACGTAAAAATGTATAACGCATATAAAGTCAGGAGAGATAAGTATAATAAAGAGTTTAATACAGATTATGAAAGTGAGTATTAAAGTCTTAACAATTGTTTTTATGGTGTTTGGACTCTACTGTAGCTGTACTAAATGTAATTCTACACATAAGGTCAAACCTGGAATTATATACAAAGTGGCGGTAATTTATGATAACTCGAATTTTATACCTACCCATAAAATATGCAACTACAGTGAAATATATTTAAGTCTCGGACATATGAATCATATAACTGATTCAAATACTTATTACCTCGTAATTAAAAGTGATACCATTTCGCTAAACAAGAATTATTGGGGTTCAGAATACCTCAAAGTGAAAGGAGATACACTTATTTTATTAGTTCGAAATAACTCAAATTATTATAGTACCTCTAATTATTTCAATAACACAAGAAATATTTATGATTCGGACATTCTAGTCATCCAAGAAAATATTCGAGAATGTTCCAATAGGTACTTCGTACCAAGTGATTCATTTATTGTGGAGACTGTTCTGATCAATGACACTATAATTTATGTTGATGTGCAGCGAGATCGTGCTCTAATAAAACAGGTAAATTACAGGTTTGAACCAGAAGGTATAGACCTTGTTTTCAAAAGTTTCATAGACGGTTACGACTTTGTGAAGTTGGCAAAACCAATTGGTCCTCAAAAATCTAGGTAAGTATGACTGTGTAGCATCAAGTTTGGCGCTAGTGCAACAGAACATATTGGAGACTTTCAAATTTTATATATCGATTATTAACGCAAACCAATTATGTGTGTTATTTGGCTCTTTGTGTAATGTAAGCACCTGTAGGCCTCCCCTCTTTAGTACCATTCGTTAATTGAATATCATCTAAAAATCATCAAGGGGTACCACGGTAGCCCTTAGGAGCCTTATGTCCAACCCGCCAATGGTCGGGCAAGCTATTTTTCAAGAATATTTGTCTCGTAATCAACGTATTACATTTTCAAGGCGCAAGCTACTGATTACGGGTATGTTCGTTATAACGAACATGCCATTTAACGTTTTCGTACATTCCTTATGGCCTATATACAAAGGACTCTCATTCATTTTATAACAGCGATTATTT
>JBLHOC010000056.1:0-17675 GCA_047620825.1 Bacteroidia bacterium
ATGATCCTTTCAAAAGGGGTGATTATACCTTGAACACCAGTAATATGGCTCACTTGTTAACCATTGATGCAGAAAGCACGTTTGAAGTGGCTGAAGGCATCATCGAACGCTTTAAGAATGGCGAATTTGACGAAGTAAGAGTTATTTACAACGAGTTCAAAAACGCTGCGACTCAATATGTAAGAGTTGAGAAAATGCTTCCAGTTGAAATGGAAAAATTCGAAGCAAAGGGTGCTAAGCCTACTGTCACGGATTACATCTTCGAGCCAGGAAAAGCAGAAATCCTATATGACTTAGTTCCAAGAGCGGTCAAAACACAGTTGTATAAAGCGTGTTTAGATTCTTTGGCTTCTGAACATGGTGCCCGAATGGTATCAATGGACAAAGCAACTGAAAATGCTGGAGAACTAATCGAGAAATTGAAATTGAAATACAACCAAGCGCGACAAGCAGCCATTACTGGTGAGATTCTTGAAATCGTTGGTGGTGCTGCAGCGTTAGACGCTTAAACATTCAAAATATTTTATTAAACCCAGACAAATTTGTCTGGGTTTTTTTATGCCTTTTATTTGCTATTCCGAATTGCGAATATGTTGGAATCTCCCTTTTAGTCATTTTAAAAGAAGAAGGTTAAATGATATACCGTCGATTATGATTTCGAAGTTCTAAACCTGGAAACACTGAAAAGTATCACAAACAGCGTCTCTAGGTTTGATCCTATGAGTCTCACTGCATATTTACCAAACGTGAAGTACGCCACTGTGTGAATGCAATGAACCTTCGGTATCTATTATGTCAATCGACATCAAATAAACACCAGGAACAAGGTCTTTGTCAATCAAGTTGGTTTTGTCTTTTGACTCATGCACCATAACCCCAAATCGATCATATAGCGTTAATTCAATCTCTTGGATGATGTCATTTGGTGCAACATGAAAAGCATCATTGATGCCGTCATTATTGGGACTAAAAGTGTTAGGGACATAAAACTGAATATCACGATCAATAGTCGCATAACGCTCAAATGTATCTAAACAGCCCTCGTCTGATTCGGTAATTAGTTTCACCAAATACTCTCCATTTTCAAGGAACTTGTATTCGAAGGAAGCATCATTGTTTTCAATTTTACCTGTATCTATTGTCCAATAGTTACGATTACTTCTTATTGACGAATTATTTATTTCAATGCCAAATCCATCTGTTGTTTTAAGTTCAAACGAGGCCTCTGGTTGGTCATTAACATTGACCGTGACTGACGACGTGTCAATGCAAAATCTAGTATTAGCAACAATTAAGCGAATTAATTTTTGGCCAATTGTCGTATATGTTGTTGTTAAAGTATCACGGAAATATTCATTAGTGTCAGTCACCCATTTTACTGTCCTGTAATCACCTGAAATATTAGACTTAAAACTAAATTCGGCATTTGGTAAACAGGCGCTCAAGTTTTTTGGTATGATTGTCCCTTTCGGATTATTATGAACTATTATTTTTAAAGAAAGTGTGTCACTCATACAAGTTTGACTATACATCACATATTTAACGATGTATTCACCAGCGTTGGAAAATTTATATGGTTGACTTGAACTATCTTTTGAAATGTAGGTGCTTCCATCACCATAGTCCCAATAACTTGAATCAACTTTAAAAGTTAATTGCGAGTTTTTCTTTACAACTATATTCAGCGCTTCACTTTGACAAATTTCGCTTGTCACCGCAATTAAACTTGGATTAGGTTTCACACCTACATAGATACTGGTAGAAGCAGAATCAGAGCATATTTCATTCGCAACAAAAACCAGCATATCATGTTTGCCTGTTGTATAAATATGAGCAATTCGTTTGTCTGAAGTGTCACCAGTCCAAGTCGAGCCATCGCCGAAATTCCAAACAACTGTGTCTGAAAAAACAAAGCCATCGGAATATAGAGTTGCTGTTTCTATATGAACAGTTTCTATAGAATCGCAATAAATGGAATCTACGGTATTGATGGATATCGTTGGCTTGGCGAACACGGTATAATTGACTGTATCAGTAAATGCATAGCAACCAAGTTTCGTGGCATGCTTGAAAAAGACATAGTCGCCATGAGATATTGAATCCGTTGTGTAAGTTATCGATGAACCAGATAGAATGGCCTTGCCATTTAAATAACAGGTGTTGTTGTAAAAGTTTTCGGTAGGCTTAACAATGATTGAAGAACCTTGACATATAACAGTGTTGGAACTTTCAGCCAAAGAAGTTTTAAGAATTTCTGTTGAAATTGAATCGGAATAAGCCGTTATAAACATTTCTGTTTGCGGGGAAGTTGACCTAATTCTAAATCGGTAACCATTCCCAGATGATGGTATATTTGAAATAGGGAATGCAAAGGAGATTTTAGTATGGTTTGATTGCATACTATCAACAGGAGCAAACGTTGAAAAAGCACCTGACGAGTCAGTCATTTCAAGAATGAATTTATTGTCACTATTGGGCTTAAACCACACAAGGAAAGGAAGCAAAAGGGTGTCGTTGTGGCAATAAAACGGCCTTAGTGTGTCGATAAATTCAATTGGAGATTTAAAATGATTTATTTGGTAATCCGTTAATACAACATCCTCAAAATCAAAATATATACCAACACGATTTTTAATGAACACGTCTTCACGAATGTTTGGCAGGAGATTGATTTTGAAGCTTACACTACCACTGCTGCCTGCAAGGTCTGTTGATTTTGGTGGGAGGTTAATGTCTTCAAAAAAGAACCAGATGTGTTTGCCTTCAATTATGTAATCAACCTTATGGCTTGCAAATAATAACTCAAAACTTGACAGGTCTAATAAGTCAGAAATTGTATCTCGAACAACAACATCTATTGCGGAAGCATTTCCTTCGTTTTGAAATTGAACGGTATACGTTAAACTTCTATTGGTTGTTGTAAAGATACTATCAGGTTGCGCGGTTTTTAAATTTGGATCGTATGGTGCTACAATTCTAAGAAACGATTTAGCCTTGTTGTTAGTCGAATCATAGTCTTTTTTCTTTGATCGAATATCTGAGGTCACGTCAAATAATATTGTGTCTCCCGATCCATAACTTGTGTCGTGTGTGTTTAAGAAAAGGGATCTCCTTTCAATTTCCGTTGGTTGGACATTGTAAAAGGTTGTTTCGTATTTTCCGCTTCCAAGCGAAACCCATGACGAGTGACTTTTACTTAGGTTAACCAAGTCATCATCTGTTTGGACTGTAATAATAACAGTATCAATAGGGGATGTCCATTTGTTTGTGATATTCAAACTTGCTATACAGTCACGACCTCTTGGGACCCGATTCCCATTATTAAAACCGATGGAAACTGATAAATCTGAAACATCCGAAAGGGTATTCCAAAACGTATCAATTTGGATGTTTTCATCATTGTTTAACAGAACTGATTGCGAACTGCCACAAGTTGACGAAGTCCAAAAAGTTGTATCGTTTAGCGGTGATATGGTATACTTACCAGGGGGTAAATGAAAGTTGTAATAGCCGTTATTGTCGGTAGATATAATATGTTTGCCAGGTTGAGCAGCAATTTTTTGGTTCCGAAATGGACGGGCATTTTTATGCGGCGCACACGACCCTTCGTTGGTGAAGACATACCCAGAAATGCCATATTTAAGTTTTGAATAAAACTGAACTGGATATATGGAGTCATATTGCACTTGAATAGTTTGGGAAACACAATGGTCATCAAACCAAGGATTGGGTAATAATTTAATTTCAGTTGTTCCTGTGTCAAGAAACAATTCAAATTTTCCGTTATAGGTTTCTTTTTGATCGAAATCTACTCGTGAGAATCCAATTTTCCTCATACGATACAAGTTTGATTCGGTTGTATCGAGTGTGCAATTACTATCCTGGTCGTCAATCACACTTCCGACTATTTTTCCTACTATGGATTTGTCGAACTCGAATCGGACCAAATGAGAAGTAACACTATTTTGTGGACAAGCATTGTCCCTAACCGTAAAGGGCAAATGAAATGCGTTTTTAGTCAATTTCTTGCGATCAATTTCTGTAATATCTATGCATACGTTGGCTGATTGATGTAACGCATTTGGGTTGTTAATGTTAAACGAGAAACCTTTTGGTAGATCTGGGGTGTCAAATTTTACGGTGTCTGGTGGAGGAGAAGAACCGTCAGGTCGTCGCCTTACTTTATCATCAGTTGATATTTTGAAACAATAATCCGTTGACCATGTAAATGGTTCTATGTATATGTTCTGTTTAGAGGAGACTCTTGGAGGATTATTTCCAGGGCAATTAATAGTGGTAAATTGCATATCGCGCCTGGTCGTTCCAATTACCTGAAATGTTCCTGAGGAATCTCTCCGCCATTCTTTAATTTCCAAAACTGCAACGGTTACTTCATCACAATTGGAAGGTGTCCAAACAAGATAACCCGAAGATTTGTCTAAATAAATGCCAATAGGTGGATTTGCATTTATGTTGGTATATGGTGGCTTTAAGGATCCAGGGTAATATGACTGAAATGGGAAATAATACTTGTAGTTACTACTATTAAAAGCAATTGGCTTGTTAAAATCTTCTAACGGATGTGCAAAAGAATATGATAACGAATCGTTGTCTAATATGTCATGCGCTCCAACCATCGTATATATCGGTTGATAGCAGCAGACTAATGCATTGGCGGGTTTGACAAACTGCGGTGAATTGTTGGTTGTTGCTTTGCATAGATCTAGCTGCGCAAAAGTGTAAAACCTTTTATTGGCCGCGCCTGTAGTGATACTATCACTACGACAACATAATCCAGTTTCAAGTCGGACTTCACAGTTGCCATTTTTTAATAAATCATTATACGGAGCTTTCTTAAAATCAACATGAACTGTGTAAGTATGAGCTTCTATGCCTTCCCCCGTCTCAGAAGTGTTTGCTGGGTCGCAACCGGACGTTGCAGTGTTACACAAAGGTGTTACATCAACAATTGATTGTCTGGTTAGATTAACACTTTGAACCGCTCCTGATTTAATAGCAACTAGTTTTGTTGAATCACTTGGGTCTAAAAAGGGGACTCCACCACAATACCTGTAAAAAACTAGTTTAAAGGTATAGGCGTATGCAGAATCGCACGTGTAAGTTATGTCTGCTCCCATTACATGCGTGGCGTATAATTTGGTGTTCATCCCTAGAGCCAGAAAGGCAATAAAGAGTAAGATGATTTTTTTCATGTTTGGATTTATACCTATGCAAATTCGCGATATTTTCATCGAAAACCAACCTTTTACATTTGTCATAATTTGCCGATGACACAATATTTACATTTCAAAATACGCTTATAATGTACCTATTTGATTGAAGTTGAAATGTTTAGAGTGTTGTTCTATATATGTTTTTTTGTCCTGTGTGCCCCTGTACTCGGACATTCACAGGATATAATAGACTCTCTTCCACAAGAAAATGCGTTAGCTATAACGCCTACAAATCAGGTTATTGAGCTTAAAATGGAGCAACTTGAGCTGACTAGAAAAATTGAACTTTTACAACGCGATACGTTAGACCTACGAAATGAAATTGCGGTTTTAAAAGCTGATAATCTAGACCTAGGTATTGAATTAGATAGGTTTAAAAACGGTGTCTTTTTTGGAGTAGGTTTTGGGTTTAACTATTTCACAGGAAGTCCCCCCAAATATTATGTGAGGAAAGACAGTACAATAGGGGAGTATGGCAATCAAAACGGATTGAGTTTCATCTTAAGTGGATTTATGGCGTATAAGATTCGGGAGAAGCACAGCCTCATTTTTAACGTACCGCTTGGAGACGTAACCAACCGAGAGGAGTTTAAGATTGGTTTGTTTAATCAGAAAATGGCTGGAGGTATTGGTTATGGTCGAAACCTTGGAAATGTGTCACTCATTTTTATCATTAACATTAGCCCATACGAATCCATTGAAAAGGAGTTATTGATTGATGAGAAGTTTGATATCGAGAAGTACACGAAGATAAATCCTCAGGACTATCCAAGTGTAACGAGGTATAGTCCAAGTTTTACAATTGGGTTTTCATATAATTTTCAAGCCAACGGAAGGTTAAATCCTGGTGTTATCACAGGATACTAGGTTTGTAAAACACCAACATTGAATTTCCCAATAGGGCTGTTGTTAGCCATTTCAATGCCATTAGATATCCAACTACGTGTTTCAACGGGATCGATGATCGCATCTACCCACAATCGTGACGCAGCATATTCTGGAGTCGTTTGGTCGTTGTAACGATTGATTATCTTATCTAATAAAGCTTGTTCGTCTTCGTCAGTTATTTCCTGCCCCTTTTTCTTTAGTGATGCCTTTTCTATTTGAAGTAGGACTTTTGCTGCTTGCTCACCACCCATGACCGCAATTTTAGCCGTTGGCCAAGCCACGATTAATCGAGGGTCATAAGCCTTCCCGCACATGGCATAATTGCCTGCACCATAGCTATTTCCGATAATCACCGTAAATTTTGGAACAGTACTGTTACTCATGGCGTTTACCATTTTTGCCCCATCTTTAATAATGCCGCCTTGTTCTGATCTCGATCCAACCATAAATCCAGTTACATCTTGAAGAAACACCAACGGTATTTTTTTCTGATTGCAGTTCATAATGAAGCGCGCAGCTTTATCGGCAGAGTCACTATAGATCACACCGCCAAATTGCATTTCCCCGTTTTTAGTTTTTACAATTTGTCTATTGTTCGCTACTATACCTACCGCCCATCCATCAATTCGACCAAAACCGCAGATAATCGTTTTTCCAAAATCCTTTTTGTATTGCTCAAACCTGCTATCGTCAACAAGCTGCTCTACCAATGCTAAGGATTCGTATGGTTTAGCTCTATCGCGTGGTAACAATCCATACAGTTTGTGCTGGTCTGGCGTAGTGAATTTTGTGTCGCTGTGATTAAATCCTGCAGTATCGAAACTGCCAATTTTATCCATTAAAAACTTTATCCGATCCAAACAGGCTTTATCATTTGGGAACCTGTCATCAATGACACCAGAAATCTCTGTTTGTGCAATCGATCCGCCTAAAGACTCATTATCAATCTCTTCTCCAATAGCCGCTTTAACCAAGTATGAACCAGCTAAAAATATGGATCCAGTTTTGTCTACGATTAACGCCTCGTCGGACATGATTGGCAAGTAAGCGCCACCCGCCACACAACTGCCCATAACCGCGGATATTTGAACAATACCCATGCTACTCATCACAGCGTTGTTTCTAAATATGCGACCAAAATGTTCTTTGTCTGGAAAAATTTCATCTTGCAGTGGTAAAAACACACCGGCACTATCTACTAAGTAAATAATCGGTAGTCGGTTTTCCATTGCAATCTCCTGGAACCGCAAGTTCTTTTTTCCACTTATTGGAAACCATGCACCCGCTTTTACTGTAGCATCATTTCCTACAACGATGCATTGTCGACCTTGCACCGTAGTTATGCCACCAACAACACCACCTGCAGGACACCCACCATATTCTTTATACATCCCGTATCCAGCAAAGGCCCCAATTTCAAGAAAGGTGGCGTCATCATCCTTCAAATAGTCAATGCGTTCGCGAGCGAGCATTTTACCTGCCGTTTTTTGCTTTGCTGCAGATTTTGCTCCTCCACCTTGCCCAATTGTACTTAATTCCCTTTTAAGTTTGGACATGAGCTGACGAAGCTTGTCTTCATTTTTGTTAAATTCCAGTTGTTCTGAATTCATATTTCAAATATAGGATTCCACTTGCTTCGTGATTCGCATAAAAAAATAAAATTACCCATATTTTTTTGATTCAAAAGCTGTAAGAATGTTACTTTTGCGCCGGCTGACACGACCAGCTCCCTCCGAACTCCCCCAGGGCAGGAATGCAGCAAGGGTAAAGAGGTTGTAGCGGTGCGATGTCAGCCATTTTTTGTGTCTTAGCCTGTCTTAGAATCCAAAAATATCTTTGTGTTTTTTATAAACGGTTTCAAGATTCAATTGAAAAAAAATCGTTGATTTGCACTCTAAAATAATCTAAAATGAAATTTTTTGTTGATACCGCCAACTTAGCTCAGATTGAAGAAGCACAAGACCTTGGCATCTTAGATGGTGTGACCACAAACCCAAGTTTGATGGCCAAAGAAGGGATATCTGGAGTTGATAATGTTTTAACACATTATAAGGCTATCTGCGACATCGTTGATGGGGATGTGAGTGCCGAAGTAATATCAACCGACTTCGCGGGGATGGTTAGAGAAGGTGAAAACTTGGCTCAAATTGACGACAAAATTGTTGTCAAAGTGCCAATGATCAAGGATGGTATTAAAGCGATACGTTACTTTACCGACAACGGTATAAAAACGAATTGTACCTTGGTGTTTTCTGCAGGTCAGGCAATTCTTGCAGCAAAAGCTGGAGCGACATATTTATCACCATTCATTGGTCGAATTGACGATATCAGTTGGGATGGAATGGAATTAATTGAGCAGATAAGTAATATATACGCTTTCCAAGGTTTCAATACAGAAATATTGGCAGCATCTATTCGTAATCCTTTGCATATTGTAAAAGCCGCGGAAGCAGGTGCAAATGTGGTTACTTGTCCATTGAGTTCTATCTTGGGATTGTTAAAACATCCACTAACGGATATTGGATTAGCACAATTCTTAGCAGATCATAAAAGATCAAGCAACTAATCGAATAACAAAAACGTTATAAAGAGCATCTACTTGTAGTTGCTCTTTTTTATTTATTATTACCGAGGTTTTGAAAAACATAGTCATCATACCAACCTATAACGAGATTGAGAATGTGGAACACATGATCAGAACCGTTATGGCCATAGAGTTTAAAGTAGACGTCTTAATCGTAGACGACAGCTCGCCAGATGGAACAGGTGAAATGGTGAAATCCTTGCAGAAGGAATTTGACAACTTACACATTGAGGTGCGCACCGATAAAAATGGTTTAGGTACTGCCTATATTCATGGGTTTAAGTGGTGCTTGGAGCATGATTACGACTATGTGTTTGAAATGGATTGTGATTTCTCTCATAATCCGAAAGATCTACGCCGATTATGGGATGCCTGTCAACCAGAATCTGTTGGGCTGACTGTTGGTTCCAGATATGTTGACCACCTTGTTAATGTGGTTAATTGGCCCATGGGGCGTGTTTTGCTATCCTATTTTGCGTCCATGTATGTTCGGTTCATCACCAGAATGAAGATTATGGACACCACGGCAGGATTCGTTTGTTATAAAGCTGAAGTACTCAGAACCATTAATCTCGATAAAATTAAGTTTAGAGGTTATGCGTTTCAGATCGAAATGAAATTTACGGCCTTGAAGTATGGATTTACCATAGTGGAAGTACCTATAATTTTCACGGACCGTACAAAAGGTACCTCAAAAATGAGTAAAGGCATTGTAAAGGAGGCACTTTGGGGTGTAATCCAATTGAAGTTTCAGAGCTTCTTTAGAAAGTATAAATAGTCCTTCCCATTCTTGGAATCGCCTTTCCGGTTGGGATTTTTTGAAATAATTTTCAATTTTTAATGTCTGGTAAATATCACGTAATCAGTGATTTGCAATAAATATATTCCTTGGTAAGCTAGTTGCAATCTACCCGATGTAGTCAAAGTGTGCCGTGTGCTCATTTATTAATTATGTCGCATGATTAGAAAATTTTACCACAACGGTGTTAAAACGCTTACCGTAATTCTTAGCGTTTTGATTTCAGCTCAATTTGTTTCTGCCCAAATGTGTGGCAGTATCGACTTAGGAGATGATGATACAGTATGTACCGGTACTTTCGTTACACTCACACCAACCGAAAACCTAAACCTTACAGGGAATTTATCAAGGTTACTTGCCTACGTTGGCGTAGTGTCAAACCCATCTTGCGCTTTAGGACACCAGGTGGCAGTGGCGCCTACTTCTGTCGAGGAAATTCAGGGAAATACACTGGAGCTGTTTGGGCTTTGCCTTGTAATATTCCATCTGGAACAAAACTTAAAATTAGAGTAAAAGTGCCTTCTGGTACTGCTTATTCCAAAGTATATGGCGCCAAAGACAATTACACGTATAGTTCACATCATACGTTAATCGCCTGTAAATATGTGTCTGGTAGTTCTTACCTGGATATTACGGTTACCACAAATGGTGAGTTTTATATTTAAAAAATCATAGATAAAGGTTGTTCTCCTTTTAAGGTAGATGCCATTACATATGAAAAGACTTGTACACCAACATACGCATGGAGCAATGGAGGTACAACGAAATCAATAACGGTTAGTCCAACAACAACCACTGATTATGTTTTGACAGCAACAGCATGTGGGAATTCTTTTAAAGACACCGTAAACGTAAAAGTAAAATCCTGTAATACAGGGGATTCAATATGCGTTAAAAAAGTAAAAAATAACGTGGGTTGTGTAAGTCCCCCATTTGTCTTTTATTTAAAAGATAAGAATGGTGGAGATCATTACCTATCAGGTGATACATCAATGTATGCGTGGGAAGAGTATGCCAATGGAGATGCCATATTGAAGGCTAAAGGGCTTTCTGCTTCTGGATTGTCTGGAACGTTTGACATCGAGTTTACTTTTTCGGGTCATACAACTACACCAGCAACAAACAGTCCACGTTACAGCAGTTGTTATAGTGTGTCAACCACTTCAGGTTGGGAGTGCTTTATAAGCACAACTGGAACGATCGCATCAACAAACTATGGTAACATGACTGTTACGCGTAAAGGACAAGCGACACAACTTGGAGTTGACGCAAATATCTTTCAAGCACTTTATGGTGCTAGTGGTAGGGTAACCATCTCTGGTGGATCCGGGAATTTTACATAAGGAGATTTTAACTTGGGTATGGATAAAGAATGTACTTCTGAAGATCCAATATGTTCTAAATTGGTGACGAACACACGTGGTTGTTCGAGTAAGCTTTATATAATCTGGTTGAAAGACAAAAACGGTAGTGCCCATCATTTAAGTGGAGATTCTACTAAATATCAATGGAACGAATTTGCAAATGGAGACGTAGAATTAAGTGCAGAAGGATTAAGTGCTTCAGGATTAAGCGGGACGTTTGATGTTAAAATCAAGTATACTGGTAAAACCGCAACAGCGCCTACCAATAGCCCCAAATACAGTAACTGCTTCTCACTAGGTAGTGTTTCAGGGTGGAATTATTATACAAGTACAACTGGCTCGATTACTTCAATCAATTATAGTACAACGTCGGTTTGTCGAAAGGGACCTTCAGCACAAATTGGAGAGGGAGCAAATATTACGCAAAATGGATATGGTGCGTCGGGGTGGTTCAATATATCAGGAGGGTCAGTATACTTCCCTAACGTGGATTTTAACGTCCTGTTAAGGGGTCGTCTTATACCTGCAATTGAAACAAAAGTATGTGCGAATGATACCTTAAACTTATGTATAGATGATCTTGTCAATCTTGACAGCATTCTTGGCGAAGACGTGACGGTACAAGCAAGTTCGTCAACAAGTAGAGGCGCCTCAGTTACCGTTGAAGTTCGAAGTTACACATCAGGTGTTGATTGTTGTAACGGAGATAAACCTAACGCTATCACCTATCAGTATGTTTCTAGTAATAAGATTGACAACAGTCAAACAAACAGCAGTGTGTCAACTAATTCAGCACCTAATGGACGAAAAGCATTAATTATTGTCTCGGGTAGCTCAATCGATTTAAACCTACCTACGGGAGTCATGTACTGCAGGGTCAAACAAATTGACTTTGATCTTAAGTTTGATTATACAGAGATTGAAGTCATTCAAGTTACGACAAAGAGACAGATCCTAGTTTATCCTAACCCAGCGAGAAATGAAATTAACGTTCAGGTGAATGGTTCAAACAGAGAATCTATTACAATCACAAACTTAACTGGTCAGGTGCTTGATAAAACGAACTTATCGCAGAACGGGTTCGCAACATTGAATGCACACGATTATCCAAATGGGATTTACTTTATAAAGGTCGAATCTCAACTTCACAGTGACGTGAGTAAAGTCATTATTCAGAAGTAAAAAGAGTAGGTTACAAGATTGTGGATCTTCGCTAATGCGGAGGGCTTTTTTTTATGCCTTAAATGTAAATCGTGCAGCGGGATTTGGGCATAAAAAAGCCTCAATGGATTCCATTGAGGCTTTAAGAGTTTTTATACTTGACTAAGCAAGCACTATAATCTTATTTTTAAGTACTTCAACTATTCCACCATTTACGTCAAAATCTTGGATACCTTCTGTAGTTTTAACACTAAGTGTACCTTTCTCTAAGCTAGAGATGATAGCTGCATGATTACTCAACGTTTCAAATTTCCCTTTTGAGCCAGGAAATTTAACCGATATCACTTCACCTGAGTAAAGTGTTTCGTCTGGGGTGATTAATTCTAAGTACATATTCAATTAGCTTACTTCTTTTAACATGGCTTCTCCAGCGGCTATAGCCTCTTCGATGCCTCCTTTAAGGTTAAATGCTGCCTCAGGATACTGATCTAACTCACCATCCATAATCATATTAAAACCTTTAATGGTGTCGTTTATGTCTACCAATACACCTTTTAATCCAGTAAACTGTTCCGCTACGTGGAAAGGTTGAGATAAGAAACGTTGAACACGACGAGCTCTGTGAACGGCTATTTTATCTTCTTCAGATAATTCATCCATACCTAGAATCGCGATAATATCCTGTAATTCCTTATATCGTTGTAACAATTCCTTCACACGTTGAGCAGTATCGTAATGTGCATCACCTAAAATTTCAGGTGATAAGATTCTTGATGTAGAATCCAATGGATCAACAGCAGGATAAATACCTAAAGAAGCAATTTGACGAGATAATACTGTAGTTGCATCTAAGTGAGCAAACGTTGTTGCTGGTGCAGGGTCAGTTAAATCATCCGCTGGTACATACACCGCTTGTACAGATGTAATAGATCCTCTATTCGTTGAAGTAATACGTTCTTGCATTACACCCATTTCAGAGGCTAGCGTTGGTTGGTAACCTACCGCTGAAGGCATACGACCTAGTAGGGCCGATACTTCAGAACCTGCTTGCGTAAATCTAAAGATGTTGTCAACGAAGAAAAGAATATCTCTTCCGCCTGAGTTTTCATCACCATCACGATAATATTCAGCAATACTTAGTCCAGATAGCGCCACACGAGCTCTTGCTCCTGGAGGCTCATTCATCTGACCGAAAATAAACGTTGCTTTAGATTCTTTTAATTTTTCTTTGTCGATTTTGTTCAAATCCCATCCACCTTCTTCCATGGATTTCTTGAACTCGTCGCCGTAATTGATAATCCCTGATTCGATCATCTCACGCATCAAGTCATTTCCTTCACGTGTTCTTTCACCTACGCCAGCAAATACAGATAATCCGTCATATGCTTTTGCAATGTTATTAATCAATTCCTGAATCAATACTGTTTTCCCAACTCCAGCGCCACCAAATAAACCAATCTTACCACCTTTTGCGTAAGGCTCTAATAAGTCGATTACCTTGATACCAGTAAATAGGGTTTCAGATGCTGTAGACAAGTTTTCGTATAATGGTGGTTCAGCATGAATAGCTCTACCATTAGAATTGTCAACTTCTTCTATACCATCAATAGCTTCTCCTACAACGTTAAACAATCTACCTTTAATGGCTTCGCCAATTGGCATTTTAATAGGTGCTCCTGTATCTACTACTTTCATGCCTCTAACTAAACCTTCAGTAGCTTCCATCGAAATGGTTCTAACTCTGCTTTCGCCAAGGTGTTGTTGAGTTTCAAGGATTAGCTTTCCGCCGTTTTCTAAAGTGACGTGTAATGCATTAAGAATTCGTGGAGGTGCAGAACCTTCACCTTCAAAACTTACGTCGACAACTGGCCCAATGATCTGAGCAATTTTACCTGTGTTTGCCATTATTTATACGTTGTATTATATGCCTATAAATTTGCGGCAAAAGTATGGTTAGAATTCCTAAAAAACGAAGGTATTTGTAAAAAAAAATAGTGTGTATTTTGTCATCTGTAATTCAATTGAATTTTCTATCAATTCTGACAATTCGACGCGTACGAGAATCGCTCTAAAAATGAACTAGTGAAATTATATTATAGAAAATTTCCATAATTGGGAATTTATTCTTATTTTTGTTCCTGATAAAAAACATGCTACTATTATGGCCGAAGAATTTAAAATCTTTATCGTAGAGGATGACGTATGGTACGGAGAAGTTATTGAGTACCACCTTTCCTTAAATCCTGATGTAACTGTTAAGAAATTTACCAATGGTAAAGATTTCTTAAAGTGTCTTGATGAGCAACCTTCACTAGTAACACTTGACTATTCTTTACCAGACATTACTGGAGAAGAGGTCCTAAAGCGGATTAAAGAATTTAATCCAGAAATTCCTGTGGTTATTATATCAGGGCAAGAGGATATAGGAACAGCCATTAATTTATTGAAAGATGGTGCGTATGACTATATCATTAAGGATGATGAAACCAAAGATCGAATTTGGAACGTCATCAAAAACATCCGAGAAAAAGAAGAACTGAAAGAAGAAATCTCACAATTGAAAACTCAAATTGTGCAGAAATACGACTTTAGTAAAAGCATCATTGGAAACAGCCCACCAATGAAACGCATATTTAGCCTGATTCAGAAAGCCATTGGAAGTAACATAACGGTCTCTATTACAGGCGAAACTGGTACTGGTAAGGAGGTCGTTGCAAAAGCGATCCACTACAATAGTAACAGAGCCAAGAAACCTTTTGTAGCTGTTAACATTACAGCAATACCATCGGAATTGATGGAAAGCGAAATGTTTGGACACGAAAAAGGAGCGTTTACGGGTGCTATTGCCAGACGAATCGGGAAATTTGAAGAAGCATCCGGAGGGACCATTTTCTTAGATGAAATTGGTGAGATGGATATTAATATGCAATCCAAACTGCTGCGTGTTTTACAAGAACGTGAATTAACTCGAGTTGGGGGAACTGGCCTAATTAAGTTAAACAGTAGAATATTGGTTGCAACCCATAAGGATTTGGCTGAGGAGGTACGTAAAGGAAACTTTAGAGAAGATTTATATTATAGACTTCTAGGTCTTCCGATTAGTCTACCTGCGTTAAGAGAAAGAGGTAATGACATCTTATTACTTGCCAAATTTTTTATAGATGACTATTGTAAAGAGAATGAAATAGGTAAACTTACTTTGTCACCTTCAGCCCAAAACAAAATGCTAAAATACCCTTGGCCAGGTAATATTCGAGAACTAAAAGCGGTTGTTGAGTTGTCTTGTGTCATGACGGATTCAAACATTGTCGAAGACGAGCATATCACATTTAATTCATCAGGTTCTATTGATACCCTTTTGCAAGCAGAAATGCCTTTAAGAGACTATACCAATAGAATTGTAAAATACTATTTAGATAAATACAACCAAGACGTTGTAACCGTTGCTAAGAAACTGAATATAGGTAAATCAACAATCTACCGAATGTTACAGGAAGAAACAGACGCGCTTACAGCAAAATAAAAAAGCTACCACACACACAAAACTACTTTTAAAATGGAAGAAAATTTATACAGCTTAGATCAGCTTGAAGCTTTGGCGTCTGGTGATACAGCTTTTGTAAACAAAATGGTTGATATGTTTATCCAAATGGCACCTGAGTCAGTTGACCGAATGGTAACAGCCTTGGCTGAGGACGATTTGGAAGATTTAGGAGCAGCAGCACATAAAGTAAAACCATCCATTGATATGATGGGCATTGTAAGTCTTAAACAAAAAATTAGAGACTTAGAGCAATGGGGAAAAAACAGAACCAATATGGAACTGATTCCTGGCCTTTTAGATGATGTTATTGAAACATTAAATAACGTAGTACATCAATTACGTAGCCGATAAGACTAAGATTTAAGTTGATTTAAATAGGCTACAATTGTATTATGTAGTCCCAAATACAAAGCGTCACACACCAAAGCGTGTCCGATACTCACTTCCAGTAATTTTGGAATTTCAGTACAAAAGTATTTTAGATTAGATAGATCTAAATCGTGTCCTGCATTTAGACCAATGTCTTGATTCATCGCTTCATTTGCCGCATTTAAAAACGGGGCAATGGCCTTTACTTTATCTGATTTACATCCATGCGCATAAGCCTCTGTATATAATTCAACACGGTCTGTGCCTGTCTGTTTAGCCGCTTTTATTTGATCTACAATTGGATCAATAAAAATAGAAGTCCGAATACCATTAGATTTAAATAAGGCCACGGTCTCTTGTAAAAATCTTGCGTTCGATATACAATCCCACCCCGAATTTGATGTCAATGCGTCAGGGGCATCTGGCACCAAAGTAACTTGTGTTGGTTTTACATCTAAAACAAGGTCAATAAATTTCTGGTTTGGATTGCCTTCAATATTGTATTCCGTTGTAACGACTGTTGAAAGTTGACGTGCATCGTCAAAACGGATATGTCTTTCGTCTGGTCTTGGATGTACCGTTATCCCTTGGGCACCAAATGTCTCGCAATCCTTGGCAATGTGTAATAGATCTGGATTGTTACCACCTCTTGCATTACGAATGGTGGCGAATTTGTTAATATTCACACTTAATTTAGTCATTGTCATATCCTGATTCTGATTTGAAATTTAACATCAGTTCTATGGGGCGAAGAAACAGAATCCAACCCACTTCCAAAACCTTTTAAATCACTTTTGTAATCCAACCCTACTTTACACCAGAGGTCAATATTTGGTTTGATAGGATATTGAATCAAAGCATATGTTCTGGTTTGATTGTCTTGATAGAACGGAACGGAGTAGCTATACGCTACATCATTTTCGTAGGCATAAATGCGGTTGGCATATTGATCAATGTTAGCCATGGCTAGTCGCATTGTGAGTTTTAGCCGTCGTTTTGGAAAGGTTATTCGTACATCTTGGTATAACATACTTCCTTGACTTGACTGATGTTCGTTGTCAAATATGCTAGCCTCATAGCGCGTCTTAAGCGACAAGCGTTTTGTGGGAGCTGTTGTTAAATGAATCCTGATTTTAATGGTAGTGGCGTTAACGAGTTGCTTGGCAGATGTTTTTAGTAGCTGATGGGTCTGTTTGGTTTCAGATTTCAATCTTACATACCACTGTAGGCGTTTTGAGACTTTGTATTTGACGTCAACCAGATAATCTGTGCCTCGCGAAGGCGTTAAAGTAGACGAAGTCAGCCAGTTGAATTGGTACCGATCTACATAACTTGAGATGGTAAGTTTATAAGAGGCGTTAAACTGTAGCCCGATGTAATAACCAGTTTCATTTCTGCTCAAACTTGACTCAGTAAACGTTTTAGAATATCTATCAATAAATCCTTTTCCTAATCGCCGATAAAGTGCAGTAAAACTGAGTGACTTGCTCAGTGGTTTTATGATGCCCTCCACAAATCCAGTTGAGCGATTAGAGCCAATCGTTATCTCACCGAAAAACATACTATTATTTATATAGGTGCGATGAGCAAAACCGTGTTTATGAAAGAAGCCTTGATTGGATTGAAACAACTGGTAAACCCGATTTGAGCGCAGATGCTGTCCGCTAACTTTTTGGGCGATGGATGTAAATTCTATAGAAGATAATCCCATTTTGTGTTCAAGATTGAAACC
>JBLHOC010000057.1:0-17674 GCA_047620825.1 Bacteroidia bacterium
TTGGCATATATAGGCGGATTTTGCAATCTAAAACCTATCTAAGAGAAAGAGAAAAACAATGATATACATCAAGTGGTATAAACTAAACCTATATGAGCACGAACGCCCTCTTAGTTTTGAACCCAAAAAGTTCAACTTTCGCTGAAGACGTACACCTTCATTTTTATAAAAACTTACTCTTAATCACCATTAATTTTTCTCTTGTCATTTCGTGCATTGAATATTGTATGCCGCCCATTCCAATACCCGAAGTATCTCGACCTCCAAAAGGCATCCAATCTACCCGGAAAGCAGTATGGTCATTGACCATAACAGCTGTAGCATTTAGTTTTTTGACGCAATCCAACGCAACGTCCAAATCTTTTGTAAACACGGCTGCTTGAAAGTGGACATCTAAACTATTGGCAATTTCAATAGCGCTATTTCTATCCGTATACGAATACACACAAACGACCGGTCCAAAAATTTCTAAAGTTGAGACTTTGGCATCCATTGGTGGATTTAATAATACGGTTGGTTCAAAACACGTTTCAGAGATCCGTTTGCCACCAGTTAGTAATACAGCACCTGCTTCAACGGCTTCGTTTACCCAAGCCTCTACACGATCAACTTCTCTTGGTAAAATAAGTGGACCTACTTCTGTCGTTTCATCCATCTGATTTCCCACCACAAGTTTCTTAGCCAATTCTGCTAGTTGATGCGCCAAATCGTTACAAATGTTTTCATGTGCAAAAACGCGTTGAACGGAAACGCAAACTTGTCCAGCATGATAAAATCCGCCTTTTAGTAAGGACGGCAGTAACTCATCCATCGCCGCATCTTGTTCTACAATAACAGGTGCTGCTCCACCGTGCTCCAACGCACATCGAGTGCCGGGGGATAACTTTGACTTCAAATACCAACCTACTTTGGCAGAGCCTATAAAAGAAAAATAGTTAATTCTTTCATCCGTGACCAACAGCTCCGCTGCGTCATTTTCGCAGATGATCGCCTGACACCAACCTACCGGTAAGCCAGCTTCTTTTAAAATATCAACCAAAGCCAAACAGGATAATGGTGTTGTTAAGGCTGGCTTAACAATGACCGGACAACCAGCAGCAACAGCTGTAATAACTTGATGTACAATTAAGTTTAAGGGGTGATTAAATGCACTTATCGAACTCACCACGCCAATAGGCTCACGAGTTGTAAAACCTATTCTATTTTCGGAGGCTTTCGTTAACCCCATTGATATTTGTTCTCCTTTGAGTTGACCTATATGCTCAGCTGCTAATTGGACGCCGTTTATCGCCCTTAAAACCTCTATTCTAGAATCTACTAACGGTTTGCCACCTTCCTGAGCTGCTGTTATCGTCAGCTCTTCTGTTCTACTTTCCATAATGGCTGCCATCCTTCGTAGAATCGCTATACGCTCATGAGGGGGAATCCATTTGCTTTGATCTTGAAACAAGGCATAAGCCGTTTTCAAAGCCTTATCAACTTCCTGTTTTCCAACTAATGGAATTTCTTTTATTACGCTTAAGTCGTAAGGTGATGTGATTTTTAGCATCGTAAATTATTTTTTATATTTTCTAACTATGAGTTGATTTGCTTTTTCGTAAGTAAAATATTTCATTACCCAACTGAAACCAACCTTGATTCTATTCTTAAACCCTGTTATTGAAATAAGATGGATAAATGACCATAATACCCAACCAATCCGGCCATTTAAAAAAGTTATATTTAAGTCGGCCACGGCATCTTTTTTTCCAATTGTTGCCATCGAACCTTTGTCTTTATATCTAAATGCCGACTTGAACTTATTCAACTCAATGTGACTTAATATATTATGGGCTAAATTTTGGCCTTGTTGAATGGCTACTTGCGCGACCATAGGATGACCACGAGGATTATCTTCTGTAATCATTGCCGCGACATCTCCAATGGCAAATACATTTTCTAACTGATCAACCCCATTGTATTGGTTCACTTTTATTCTTCCTCCTGGCACCACAGTACTTTCAGGTAATCCAACCAACGCATTTCCTTTAACACCTGCAGCCCAAACAACAGTGCTTGTATTAATTATGGTTTCTTTATCCCCCTGTAATAGCTTTAATTCTTCTCCATTGTAATCGGTTACCATGCCATTTAAAATAACATTGACACCCAGTTTCTCTAAAACTTTTAAAGCATATGTTGAAGCTTTCGAGGACATATCTGGTAAAATTCGGTCTGCAGCTTGAACCAAATCTATTCTCATAGCACTGCTTTCAATCTCTGGGTAATCATTTTTAAGCAAGTATTTTTTGAATTCTGCAATGGCTCCAGCCATTTCTACCCCAGCTGGTCCGCCACCAACAATCACAAACCGAATAAGTGATTCCTTATTTTCATAATTACATCCGTCTTCTGCTTTTTCTAGATTTTGGAGCATCCAACTGCGAATGTTTAAGGCGTCATGAAAACTTTTCAATCCAATACTATGCTGCTCGATGTTTTTATTACCATAGAAATTGGTAGAACTACCTGTGGCTATTACTAAATAATTATAATCGACATAGCCTACATCTGTTTGGACTCGATTTTTGATTGTATCAATAAATTCAACTTTTGCCATCCTGTAAATCATATTGATACTCGATTTGAAAAGTTTTCGAATAGGAGATATGATAGAATCCGGCTCTAAACCACTTATAGCAACTTGATACAGTAGTGGTTGAAATTGGTGAAAATTATGTTGATCTAACAGGACAATTTGAACTGGCTTGTTTTTTAATTTCTTGATAAAATTGACCCCAGCAAATCCGGCCCCTATAACCACTAAAATTGGCAGTTTGTTTTCAGTAAGACAAAAAGCTTTATGGTGAGTGGAAGTTTCCATAGTGATACCAAGTGTTATATTCTATTGTGGTTATGCGTTGATATTATGTGAGAAGAATTCGCAACAGCACTGGCTACTTTATTAGCTATTCCTTTATCAAATGCCGAAGGAATAATTGCTTCTTTAGAAGGGTGTTGTACACAATCCGCTAAGGCGTATGCAGCGGCAAGTTTCATTTCTGGTGTTATTTTTTTTGATCTTATATCCAAAGCACCTTTAAAAATACCTGGAAAAATTAATACGTTATTTACTTGATTGGGATAATCACTTCGGCCCGTTGCGACAATCGCCGCACCTCCTTTGTAAGCTTCGTCAGGCGTAATTTCAGGTTGAGGATTTGCCAAAGCAAAAATCACAGGATTTTTATTCATGGTTGCAACATCTTCGGCAGTCAATAGATTTCCTTTACTGACACCGATAAAAACATCGGCATGTTGAATGGCATCCTGTAAAGATCCTTTTACGTTATTGGGATTAGAATACGCTAATAATTCAATTTTAACCGGGTTTAAATTGTCCCTCTTTCTATGAATAACGCCTTTGCTGTCGCAGATGATTATTTCTTTTACCGACAAACAAGTTTCTGGGTCTAAACTGATACATCGTAATAATTTGGCAATCGCAACGCCTGCAGAGCCAGCGCCATTAATGACTACTTTTAACTCATTAATTTTTTTCCCTAATACTTTACATGAATTCCATATACCAGCTAGTGTAACGATAGCCGTTCCATGTTGGTCATCATGAAAAACGGGGATGCCTATGTCTTGTAATGCCGCCTCTATTTCAAAACACCTTGGTGCTGAAATATCTTCTAAATTTACGCCACCAAATACCGGCGCAATCCGTTTTACAGTTTCTATTATTTCGGCTGGATTTTGAGTATCTAAACAGATAGGAAATGCGTCGATACCTCCAAATCGTTTAAACAACATGGCCTTTCCTTCCATCACAGGTATTGCGGCTAATGGCCCAATATTCCCTAAACCTAAAACGGCACTGCCATCAGAAACAACGGCCACTGTATTTCCTTTTATCGTATAGGTGTAAGCCAGCGCTTCGTCTTCTTGAATGTCTAAGCAGGGTTGTGCAACACCTGGAGAATAGACAACAGATAAATCTTCTTTCGTTTCAACGTCAGTTTTACTTGCTATTTCAATCTTCCCGTGCAGTTTCTGATGTAATTCAACTGATCTTTTGTAATAATCTGACATGAGTAATTCTTAATCGTTCGTGATAAAGTTTTACAGGACGAACAGCCTGTATCTTATCGTGACACATATTTATCTCACCAATTCCGTCTTTACAGAATGCAGGTTTTTTCTTTTAGCAGGACATTCAAAATAGAATGATTCAATGAATAATCAACTGGTAAGTCAATAACGTGTACACCGTCCACGTCTAAACATGTAGATAAAATTTCTCTGAAATTTTCATCGGAAGTCGGTCTATGGCCCATAGCACCATAACTTTCTGCATATTTCACAAAGTCTGGGTTTTTATAATCTAGCCCAAAATTGTCAAATCCCATCGCTTCTTGTTTCCACTTGATCATTCCATATGAACCATCATTTAAAATAATAACGATCATGTTTAAGCCTAAACGAGTGGCGGTTTCCAACTCTTGAGAATTCATCATAAAGCCTCCATCTCCACAAACCGAAATCACTTTTTTATCCGGATTGATTAACTTAGCACACATGGCAGAAGGCAAGCCAGCACCCATTGTAGCTAAGGCATTATCTAACAATAAAGTATTGGGTTGGTAACATTTGTAATTGCGGGCAAACCAAATTTTGTAAACGCCATTGTCCAAGGTTACAATGTCTGTATCTGATAATTCTTCCCTTATTATATGTACCAATCTTTGAGGTAATATTGGGAAACGAATGTCTTCCGAATACTTCGTTAAATGACTTTCGACCTCAGCTTTAATCTTAACGTAATACGAAAAATCCCAATTATGCTTGTTCTTAACATGCCTTGCTAAATGTTCTACGGAAGAAGCTATATCCCCAACTACATTTAATTGAGGGAAATAAATATCATCCACTTCAGCTGGGGAAAAGTTAACATGGATCACTTTAGTCCCACCTTCTTCCATAAGAAATGGTGGCTTTTCAATTACATCATGACCAATATTAATTATTAAATCAGCTCTATTTATTGCGCAGTGTAAAAAATCATGACTCGATAGCGCCGCGGTGCCTATACAATGTGGGTTACGTTCATCAACAACGCCTTTCCCCATTTGAGTATTAAAGAAATAAATGCCTGTTTCATTAATAAAACTTGTTAAAGCTTTTTCAGTTTTTTTACGGTTTGCGCCAGCGCCTATAAGCAATAGAGGCATTTTTGCTTGTTCTATCATTTTTGCCGCTTCCTGAATGGCCCTTTCATCTGCATCTGGCCTTCTATGACCAACGACATCAAATACTCTTTCATGGCAATCCTCAGCAGCAATATCTTCAGGTAATTCCAAATGAACAGCTCCAGGTCTTTCTTCCAAGGCTAGTCGAAAAGATTCTCGAACCATTGCTGGAATATTATTTCCGTTTACAATTTGACGCGTATACTTTGTGATTGGTTGAAATAAATTTACAATATCAACGATTTGAAAACGTCCTTGCTTTGATTTTTTTATAGGTTTTTGACCTGTTATCATCAGCATTGGCATAGCGCCTAATTGTGCGTAAGCGGCTGGGGTTGTAAAATTTGTAGCTCCCGGTCCGAGTGTGGCTAAGCAAACCCCCGGCTTCCCTGTTAGTCTGCCATAAGTTGCAGCCATAAACCCAGCACCTTGTTCGTGTCTAGTTAAAATGAGCTTAATACTAGAACCCTTTAAAGAATTTAACAAATCCAGGTTTTCCTCTCCAGGAATCCCAAAAATGTATTCTACGCCTTCGTTTTCTAATGTCTTAATAAATAAATCTGATGCTTTCATAATTTTTTATTTTTTCATTTGAGTCTTTTAATCCTTCATGATATGCTACAAATCCTGACTGTCAGTATTGTGCGCTGACCCATTGGAGCAAATGACTTGTTTTGGGTTTCAGAGTCGTTTAATAGTCGTGCAACAATGTGGATTACTGACTTTAAATTTGCCGTTAGGTTTGAAATGTTCAAAAGGTCAAACCTTGTTTTTGTCGGATGAACTTAAACTGATTTCAAATCTACTAAAATTCATCATGGATAGAATGAAGTAGGGATATATCAGACTTTAAATAAATAGCTATAAATGAAATACGTTACTATAAACAGTTCACAATTGGGCCAGACAAATTACTCCGTCCAGCGGGGTAAATTACATTTGGATCGATTTGTATTGTTACTTATTTGGGCTAGACATATTGATTCAAAAAAAGGGGAGGCGCTTTACTACAGAGTTATTTCTGAATATTGGTATCGCCACGAAAAGGATCTTGGACCTCCAGGTCCTGGTAGTTTGAGAGATTACTTCCTTAAAATAGACCATAATTGTTTTTACGATGCTGCTGAAATACAAAATGCGATTCATTTTATTACCAATGACGTAATACCGTCTCTTGAGGCCTACATTTCAAAACATGGTCCGGTAAAGTACCTAGTTGATGAGTTTGGCGGAGGCGATAATTTTTATCTGTATTTTGAGAAAAACAATGGGGTTATTGACTTAGAATCTGATTTAGATGCTGAGGAATTAAGGGATAGTGGCCGTTCTATGAAAATGGTGTTTGAAGAAATTCGAGAAGTGTTACAAGATTCATTAAACACAGGTCATCCATACATTACCTTTTACCACTAAACGTGGATATATTGTACTGTTAAAGTGACCATAAATTTTATGGTCTATCTTCTCTAACCTTTAACTATTGGGTTCATCCTCCAATATTTTAACTATTGGTGATGGTCAAATCAACATGTTTGATACACTGCTCAAAGTCTTTAAACATGTAGCTTGAAGTTGAGGGCGCAAACCGGGGTAGTTGTTGTGATACTGTAACGCCAAATTTTTCTTTACTTTTGCAATCTTGATTAAAAGGAGACTATATTCAATGTTGTTACTTGTACTTTTCAGTACAATTCTAGCACATTCCATATTGCCTCACGTGCATCATGATCATGAAAATATTACATCTTTAAAAGAGAAGCCACACCATCATCATCATCATGCTGATATAAAGCATCATCATTCGTATGATGAAAATTATTGCGACCATAAAGAAACAGAGAGCCTCCTAGATTATATTCTTGGTCATCATTCTCATTCGGGATTTAATGAAGAATACACGACTGAAGTAACCCGCATTATCAGAAAGACGGATGTAAACAATACGCTGGTTTATCATGTCACTAAAGGCATACAACAAGAATCAATATTAGTTTCTATATTGAAGAAAGCACCGGAACAATTCCAGAATATCAAGCTCGGGACTCCGTTTCTTCTTAGTTGCTCTCTCACGGCACCACCAAGTCTAGTTTAACCCATTTTAATGGTTCTATCCATTACAGAAATCAGATAGGAATACATCTGATTCAATTTTTTGATTCATTCTTAAAATCAATTTACATGTTAATAAAATCTGCACTCACGCTTTGTGTATGCTTGTTTTCGTTGGCCATAAACGCACAAAACAACGAGATTACAAGTGTCCTTGAACAAGTGAAACAAAATAACAATGAGCTAAAGGCATTTGCTTTAAGGCTAAAAGGCAAACAGTTCGAATTAAAATCAACGAATACCTTAGATGACCTACAAGTTGGAGCCTACTACTTGCCATATGGGGAGCATGCCTCAACGAATTATACGGAGTTTCAAATCTCACAGTCTTTCGAATTTCCATCGGTTTACATGGCTCGAAAAAAATTAATTAATAAGCAAATTAGAGATTTTGAGTTGGCTTATGGAATCAAAAAACAAGAAGTACTGGCTACGGCCAACAAGTATTGTATAGAGCTGATAGCGCTGAACAAAACAGTAGGCATTGAACAGATTCGAATGGAGCAAGCCAAGCAGGTGTACGAACACATTAAATCTAAATATGAGGAGGAACAAGTAGGGGTGTTGTCCTTAAATAAAGCCAAAGTAGCGTGGTTGCAAGCGCAGTTTGTTGTTCAGGAAATAGAACTAAAACAGCAGCGTTTATTGGTCGAACTCCAAACGATCAACGGAGGAAATGCGGTTCTACTAACATCTAGTGAATTCATTGATAGTTATAACCTGCCAACTGTGGACAGTCTTTGGAAAGAAAAACGAAGCGCTGAGCCATACTTGATTTCGCTACAACAAAAGGAAGCAATTGCACTGCAAGAGATTAAATTAAGTAGGCATAAATTACTGCCAGACCTAACTGCCGGTTTCAATCAACAGGGCTTTGCACAAGAATACTATTCAGGGTTCTTTGGCGGAATTGCTATTCCCATATTCGGTAATAAAAATAAGTTGGAGGTTGCAAAAACCAACTATAAAACTCAGCAATCGTATACTACTGTGCTGTCAATAGAAATGAAAACAGCATTTGAAAGTAGGTATAAAGAATACACATTGCTCTTGGGTAAATATGAAGCATACAATCAAACATTGGAAGGGTTGAACAGTGCGGCACTTTTACTTGAAGCATATACACTTGGAGAATTTTCGTTTACGGAATACTACATGGAATTACAATTCTATCGTCAGGCAGCAAATGTGTTGTTAGACATGGAGAAACAACTCAATCTTATTAAAGCAGATTTATTAAAACATCAACTATAAAATTTTAAAAATAACAGTATGAAAATTTCAAATATCATTATCGCATCAACCGTTGTTTTACTCACCTCTTGTGGCGGAAGTCAATCACATGATCACGACCACGATCATGACCACGGAACAGAGGCACATGAACACCCTGCGGAACACGTTCATGGGGATAGTAGCGTCAACCACGAAGAACATCATGAGCAAGAAGAATTTTCCGTTTCTACTGATTCCGTTTCAGGTGAAGCGACTAAGCATCACATACATGAGGACGGTACAAAACACGAGAATCATTAAAGTATACCTATGAAACATTTAATAATAGTCATGGTGGTCATTATGACGTCTTGCCAAGCCACCAAGAAAGATGAACATCCCCATAATCCAGATGGTAGTCACATAAGTGAAGATGTAGAAGTGCCTACGGTTGATTACACCCTATGGACAGACAATACGGAACTTTTTGTAGAATTCCCGGTATTAATTGTTGGGCATGTTAGTCGTTTTGCCGCGCATTTTACGGTGTTACACAACCACCAACCTGTTAGAGCAGGATCAGTAACCGTAAGTTTGGTTAGCGGTGATAAAGGGATTCGCAATACGGCTGAAGCACCAGCGTCAGAAGGTATTTTTAAACCCACGTTGCAACCAAAAGTGGCAGGTGTTTATCAATTGATTTTTGATATAAAAACACCTACACTTTCTGATAGAATAGTGATAAAGGATGTTGAAGTATATAAGAGTCTTCAAGAAGCTACGGCAGATCATTCGGAAGCGGAAAAAGGCGGCCAAATCACGTTTCTAAAAGAGCAGGCATGGAAGATGGAATTTCATACGGATCGTGTATCAAGAGAAATCATTTACACAACGATTCCAACTGCTGGAATTTGGAAAACATCGACATCTAATTTTAAAACGTTAGTGGCCACAAGTAGAGGCTCGGTTGTTTTTCCTTCGTTTAATTTAACTGCTGGTAGAAAGGTTAAAAAAGGTCAGACGCTGTTAACCATTACGAGCAGTAATTTGAGCGAGAATAACTTAGCTACTGAGATTGCTAACGCAAAGTCCGATTATGAGCAAGCCAAAGCAGCATACGATAGAAAGAAGCAGTTATACGAATCAAAAATTGTAGCTAAGTCGGAGTTTGAGGAAGTATCTCAAAAATATGAAGTCGCCAAATCAAACTATGAAACGTTGACCAAAGGATATACAAATGGCGGGAAACAAATTGTTGCTCCATTTGATGGATTTATTCAATCCGTATCTATTGAAAACGGACAGTTTGTACAACAAGGGGCGGCACTAATTTCCATAATAACGGATAAGTCTAGTGTGCTAGAGGCTCAAGTTAGTTCGGAATATACCGCGCAACTGCAGGAACTAAAGGATGTGTGGTACCAACCAAAAATGGGCGTTTGGTCTAGCTTGATACAAACTGGCGGAAAAATACTTTCTGTTGGCAAATCAGTTCAAAGAGACCAACCTATGTTATCTGTTTTTGCACAAGTGAACGAAGTTGTCCTGATGCCTGAAGGAAGTTTTTGCGAAATGCAGCTGGCATTTGGAAACGGAAAAGAGACTAAGGTGATTCCAACGTCTGCTTTACTGGAAGACTATGGAAACTACTCAGTAATTGTTCAACTATCTGGAGAAAGCTTTGAGCGCAGGTCTATAACTATTGGTGCTAGAAATGGGACCAAAGTAGAAGTACTAGCAGGTTTAGAGTGGGGTGAGGTAGTGGTAAGCAAAGGTGCGTATCAAGTAAAAATGGCCTCTATGTCGGGGTCAGTTCCAGCACATGGTCATTCACATTAAACATTCGCACTATGCTAAATAAAATACTAATCCTATCCTTGAATAACCGGCTGATGGTGCTTTTGGGTGCAGTAGTTTTAAGTTTAACAGGGCTCTACTTCGCCAATAATATGAATGTAGATGTCTTTCCAGACTTAACTGCACCAACAGTAACCATATTAACCGAGGCGCATGGAATGGAATCAGAAGAGGTTGAAAAACTGGTTACGTATCAGTTAGAAACCGCTATGAATGGATCACCAAATGTTAGGCGAATTCGTTCTTCATCTGCAGCAGGAATTTCCATTGTATGGATTGAATTTGAATGGGGGACTGACATTTACCGAGCCAGACAAATTGTGAGTGAACGTATACCTACGGTCCGTGAAAATTTGCCGACTGGAGTAGGAACACCAACAATGGCCCCTATATCTTCAATTATGGGCGAGGTTATGCTGTTAGGCGTTGCATCAGATAGTTTGTCACCAATGGAGTTACGAACATTGGCGGACTGGACCATACGACCAAGAATAAAATCTATTGGAGGCATAGCCAATGTTATTGTTATTGGTGGCGATTTTAAGCAATATCAAGTATCTGCCGATCCAGAAAAATTGAAATATTACCAGGTAAGTCTTAAAGAATTATTTGAAAAGGTGAAAGACGCCAATATGAACTCTACAGGTGGATTCATCAATCAATACGGCAATCAATACATTATAAATGGGAGCGGTAGGTCACATTCAGTAGAGCATTTACAGGAAGCCGTTTTGAAACATGTAAATGGGCAAACCATTAAGATAAAGGATGTAGCAACGGTGCAAATTGGTGCGGCTGATAAAATTGGGGATGGGTCAATGAACGCTTCTCCTGCAGTAATTCTCACGATATCTAAACAGCCTAACGTAAATACGTTAGAACTCACGGCACTTTTAGATGATGCAATTATTGATTTAAAGAAGGTGTTGCCAGAAAATGTTGAAATTAAAAATCAAATTTTCAGACAGGCCGATTTTATTGAAGCATCCATTAATAACTTAAACAAAACCTTATTGGAAGGGGCGTTTTTCGTGGTTTTGGTACTCTTTATTTTCTTAATGAATTGGCGAACAACGGTCATTTCATTATTAGCGATTCCAATTTCATTATTGGTGTCGATCATAGTGCTTAAATTAATGGGGTATACCATAAACACAATGAGCTTAGGAGGTATGGCCATTGCCATTGGTGCTTTGGTAGACGATGCCATTATTGACGTCGAAAATGTTTTTAAGCGATTGCGAGAAAACATTAGAAAACCGAAAGAGGAGCGAAAGACAGTTATCACTGTTGTTCGTGAAGCGTCAGTGGAAATAAGAAGCTCCATCATTATAGCAACACTCATAATCATTGTGTCTTTTGTCCCGTTGTTTTTCTTGAGTGGAATGGAAGGAAGACTGTTGCAACCCTTGGGAATTGCTTTTATAACCTCGGTGTTAACTTCCTTAATGGTGGCAGTCACCGTTACCCCAATATTATGTTCGTACTTGCTTAAAAGTGAAAAAACACTGGCCAAACAAGCCAATGGAACGCGGGTAGAAAGGTGGTTGGAAAAGGTGTATGCTGCGGTTTTGCTCAAAGCATTAGAAATCCCTAAAACCGTAGTTGGTTTAACAGTTGGTGCATTCGTGATTAGTGTCGTGCTGTTTTCTAACTTAGGAAGGAGTTTCTTACCTGAATTCAATGAAGGTTCGCTCGTTATAAGTGTAGTTGGATTGCCAAGTATGTCTTTGGAGGAAAGCAATAAAACAGGTCAGATGGTAGAACGGATTTTGCTGGCACTACCTGAAGTAGATGTAGTGACCCGAAGATCAGGTAGAGCAGAATTGGATGAGCACGCTCAGGGTGTAAACGCTGCTGAGATTGATGTACCGTTTACGCTAAATGGGACCTCTAAAGAAGCTTTTTTTGAAGAAGTAAGGCATAAACTCAGTGTGGTTCCTGGTGTTAGTGTTACGCTGGGTCAGCCCATTGCGCACCGTATCGATCACATGCTTTCGGGTACGAGAGCCAATATCGCGGTCAAAATATTTGGTTCTGATTTGCACAGACTTTTTGAATTAGGCAAAGGCATTGAAACCAATATTAAAAGTATTGAGGGAATCGCTGATGTTGCTGTTGAACAACAAGTAGAAGTGCCGCAACTTCGAATTTCTCCTAAAAGGCAATTATTAGCGGCCTATGGAATGACTGTAGCCGATTTGATGGAACAAATTGATATCGCATTTGCTGGGGAAAAAGCGGGTGAAATATATGAAGGGCAGCAGTATTTTGATCTGGTTGTAAGGTTCAATAAAGAATCAAGAAGTACCAAAGAAGCAATTGAATCAGCTCTAATTAGTTTGCCAAACGGAGGTAGTATCGCATTGAATCAACTGGCAGAAGTACAGTCGGGAAGTAGCCCGAATACCATAAGTAGGGAAAACGTGCAGCGTAAAATTGTTGTAGCAGCCAACGTACAAGGACGTGATTTGCGAAGTGTTGTGAATGAGATAAAAAATAATATTGAAAGTAACGTTCAGTTTCCTGAGGGTTATCGAGTGGAATATGGTGGCCAATTTGAAAGCGAAGAAAAGGCTTCAAGGTTGCTGCTCGTTTCAGCGATACTCGCAATATTCATCATCTTCCTGCTGCTCTATTTTGAGTTTAAAAATTTAAAGCTGGCCTTTATCGTGCTCATCAATTTGCCCTTGGCGTTAATTGGTGGTATCCTCATTGTCTACTTTACATCAGGTGTCATAAGCATTGCAGCTACTATTGGTTTTATTAGTCTGTTTGGCATTGCCACTCGAAACGGTATTTTGTTAGTGTCGCGGTATGAAGACTTGAAAAAAGAAGGAATGCAGGGGATAGAATTGTTAAAACAAGGAGCGTTGAATAGACTCAACCCAATTCTTATGACAGCCTTTACGACAGGTTTAGCATTAATTCCTTTAGCCTTAAAGGGGAGTGAAGCTGGGAATGAAATTCAAAGTCCAATGGCAATCGTCATTTTAGGGGGATTGTTCACGGCGACCTTATTAAATCTAGTGGTTATTCCATGCGTGTATCATTTGGTTTATAGAGAGGACTAAACAGTATTTAATTAAGAAGAGGGTCAGGTGTAATCGCTTGACCTTTTCTTTTGTAAGAAGGGCGAAGAATGGGCGCACTGTGTGAGGTGCTTCTAACCTTACTTAGCAAGGGTTTCTATCTATTTACATTGTAGTTTTAAAACGGATTACTAAATCGTTTATCCGTAATAATGTCATCGTCAGTAAGGGTTGTTAAAAATGCAATTAACGCCTGCTTTTCTTGATCTGTAAGGTTAAATCGTACAGCAGTATTTGGGTCACTTCCTTTTAAATGGTTGTCCAGTGTTGGAGACCACCGAATGTTATCGCTGTAATGGTCAACCACTGCTTCAAGCGAGGTGAATCTTCCATCGTGCATGTATGGTGGACGCAAAGCAATATTCCTTAAGGATGGTGCTATAAATGCACCTCTATCAGCCGAATTACTAGTTGTTGCTTCATATCCAATATCTTTATCATTGGTTGACTCCCATACATCTAATCCGTTGTTACGCGGGACATCCATAACAAACGCATCTGTATAATGGCATCCACCACAATTCCCTTTTTTTAAATCAAAGAATAGCTTTTTTCCGAGATTTTCAACGGCTGAAAAATTGCTAAAATCTTCAGTCTTGTCAAATGATGATCGACCTTGATCATAACGACTTTGAAATGATTGTATGGATCGGACAAACTGTGCTAACGCTTTTGAAATTCGATCCTCAGTCACCGTCTCATTACCAAAAGCCTTTTTAAACAATACTTCATAGTATGGTTGATTAGCAACTCTTGTTATAAGTTCAGAAATTGTCAACCCCATTTCAGTAGGGTCTTGTATAGGCATTAACACTTGGTCTTCAAGGGTCTCCGCTCGACCATCCCAGAAAAACAAGCCACTTACTCTGTATCGAGCATTTGAAAGACCCATCGAATGCCTTTTTGTTTCACCACCTTCAAAACCTTTCGAAAACCTTACTGTATCTGAAAAACCATAGGCTTGCTTGTGACAGAACCCACAGGCGATGGTATTGTTTTTGGAAAGCAACTTATCATAAAACAAAACCCTTCCTAATGTTGCACCCCAATTACTAGTCGCATTATCACCTGGTGTGTTGTCTTGTTGTTTGATTAAATCTGAGTCAAGGTAAGTGGGTACTTCTTGGTTCGCGTATTGATATGGAGTTGCTGGTAAGTCAAGATATTCAGATAAAATGTCAGAATCGTTGATTGCATCTTTGTCCCTACATCCAATTAGAAGTAAGGTGACAATCAATAACCACGATTTTTGAACCAACTTAGTCATACCAATATTTCGAATGTAATACATGTAATCTTGGCATAGTCTTCTACAGGGATAAACCTTTAATAGAGTGGTCAGTGTCAAATACTTATAACACAGTTTGCTTAAGGTTTATGCGTTGGTCTTCATTGTTGATCAAAAAATAAAACAATCAAATTCAAACTATTCATCATAACTTTACGTTGTTCAAATACAATTGAAAGGACTTATCGCCATATTTTTTGCAGTTGTAATGCTAGCGTCCAACGTGAGTATTTCATACGCAACGCATTACTGCTCAGGTAAAGCCGTGAAGTCGGGTATTGGAATTATTGGCCTTTCAGATGTAGATTGCGGTATGGATGATGGAACAATGTCTTGTCCCATTCCGACATCAGATAATTCACTTAAAACAAAATGTTGTAGCAATGAGATTAATCAGCTTTCCATCGATGATGATTACGAAAGCGAATTAGTTAATGTTAGGGTTGCCCAACTAACCGTTCCAATGTTTTATACATTGTCTAATTCTATTACCGTAGAAGACGGACGGCCATTAGTAAAATATCACAATTATCTACCCCCGTTTTTGAGTTCTGACATTCCCGTCATGATTCAATCTTTTCTTATTTAACACATTTGATTTTGAATTCGTTATCCCTTCAGTGACTGAAAGGGTAATAGTGTTTTGCTTATAGCTCATATTCAGCATCAAAATGTATTAAAATGTTAAATAAAATTATCAAGTATTTTCTTGAAAATAAACTCGTGACCTTGCTCTTGCTTGGGGTCATGATTATTTGGGGAATTTCTTCTGCTCCATTTAATTGGGGTGAGTCAATAATCCCTAGAAACCCGGTACCTGTGGATGCTATACCTGACATTGGTGAAAACCAACAAATTGTGTATACAGAATGGACAGGTCGTTCTCCTCAAGATATTGAAGACCAAATAAGCTACCCTTTAACAACGGCCTTATTAGGGATTCCTGGCGTTAAAACTATTCGTAGCAACTCCATTTTTGGGCTGTCCAGCATTTATTTAATTTTTGAAGATGACGTTGAGTTTTATTGGAGCAGAACACGGGTCTTAGAAAAATTAAACTCGCTACCCCGCAATTTACTACCCAATGAAGTTTCTCCTGCGCTTGGGCCTGATGCAACAGCGCTTGGACAAGTGTTTTGGTACACACTTGAAGGGAGAGATAAAGAAGGCAACCCCTCTGGAGGATGGGATCCACAGGAGCTAAGAACGATTCAGGATTTCCAGGTTGGTTATGCATTGACGGCCGTTAAAGGCGTTTCGGAAGTAGGTTCAATTGGCGGTTTTGTAAAGGAGTATCAGGTTGACATCGACCCCAATGCGATGAAGGCTCATAATGTGACGGTCGCTCAAATTATGATGGCCGTTCAAAAAAGTAATCTTGATATTGGTGCTAGAACCATTGAATACAATAAAGTTGAATATCTAATTCGGGGGCTTGGGTATATTGAATCACTCAAGGATTTAGAAGAAAGTGCCATTATTTCGAATGACAACGTTCCTATCCGGATTAAAGATGTTGCAAAAGTTTCCTTTGGTCCAGCGACCAGAAGGGGCGGTTTAGATAAAGGAGGTTCAGAAGCCGTTGGTGGTGTAGTTGTTGCTCGTTATGGCGCAAATCCACTTCAAGTCATCGACCGAGTGAAAGAGAAGATTGGAGAAATAGAAGCGGGTTTACCTTCTAAAACGCTTGTTGATGGCACCGTATCTAGAGTTACTGTAGTTCCTTTTTACGATAGAACAGGTTTGATAAAAGAAACCTTAGGAACACTTGAAGAAGCGCTGACACTCGAAATGCTCATTGCTTTGCTCGTCATTATTGTTTTGGTTTTAAACCTGAGAGCATCCATATTAATTACCAGCTTATTACCTCTTGGTGTTCTAATCACTTTTATAATGATGCGGCATTTTGGGGTCGATGCCAATATTGTGGCCCTTTCAGGTATTGCTATTGCAATTGGTGTTATGGTGGATGTCGGTGTGGTATTTACCGAGAACATAATACAGCATCTAGAATTAACAGAGAACTTAGGAAAAAAAGGCAAAGAATTAATTGGAGTAATTTACCATGGTGCTTCCGAAGTTGCTTCTGCTGTTGTTACGGCACTATTCACTACGATAGTTAGCTTTCTACCCATATTTGCCATGCAGGCTGCAGAAGGAAAATTGTTTACTCCTTTGGCTTTTACAAAGACTTTTGCCATGCTTGCGGCCTTATTTATTGGGTTAATATTTATTCCAACATTGGCTCACTTAGTGTTTTCCATTCGATTGGACAAAGGTAAGATGAGTAGAGTTTGGAATGGTTTACTTATTCTTCTAGGGCTTACGTTCTTGATCGTGTTCGGTAGTTGGTTGTCAACAGCACTTATTCTTTATGGGGTAAACAACCTCTTAGAGCAAAAATGGCCTGAAGACAAACGCAAGTATGTGAATTACATTGACATACTCATCATTCTATTCGTTGTGGTCTATTTCATTGCCAGGGTATGGATGCCTTTGGGCGTTCAAAATAGGTTTTTTGCGAACTGGTTATTTGTCGCTGTAACCGTTGGCTCAATACTAGCTGTATTAATGCTTATTGTTAGGTTTTACACCCATTTATTAACCTGGTGTTTAGCCAATAAATGGAAGTTTTTAATGGCTCCAATATTTGTTGTTCTTTTTGGAATAGTGTCTTGGCAAGGGTTTGATAAGGTGTTTGGATTCTTTCCTGAATTCACTAAGAATAATACTGCTTGGAATAAATTGACGGCAACATTTCCTGGTGCAGGAAAGGAGTTTATGCCCTCCTTAAATGAAGGATCATTCTTATTAATGCCTACCACAATGCCTCATTCCGGTGTCGAGGAAAACGTGGATGTTATTAGAAAACTGGATAG
>JBLHOC010000058.1:0-17609 GCA_047620825.1 Bacteroidia bacterium
TGGTTACTGTTGTTTTCTATGGCCAACAACACATCCATGAGTGACTTCCGATGTGATTCAGAAATCCAGAACGATTCAACAACCTTTGGTTTGCCTTCGGTTAAAGTTCCTGTCTTATCCAAAATCATGGTATCCACTTTATGCAGTGTTTCCAAGGCTTGTGCATCTCTAATTAATATTCCATTTCGGCTCCCAATACCAATCCCAACCATTAATGCAGTTGGCGTTGCCAAGCCTAAAGCACAGGGACAGGCAATGATCAGCACCGTAGTTGCAATTAACATAGCGTTGATCAACTCAGGAGCAGGGCCAAAAACATACCATACAAGCGCAGAAATTAGTGCCAGTAATATTACGACAGGTACAAAAACACTCGATATTTTATCAACCAGCTTTTGTATTTCGGGTTTGCTGTTTTGAGCCGAGGTAACAAGTCTAACAATATCAGCTAGAAGCGTTTGCGCTCCAACTTTTTCCGCGATAATTTTTAGCACACCATCCTGATTAACAGTCCCTGCAAAAACTTTTGCTCCTTTTGCCTTTAAAACAGGTATGGGTTCTCCAGTAACCATGCTTTCGTCGACATACGACTCTCCCCTTTTCACCCGACCATCAATTGGTATTTTATCGCCTGGCTTTACCATCACCAAATCCCCTTTAAGGATCTCAGCTGTTTTAATCGTCAGTTGCTCTCCGTTCCTTATAACTACAGCCTCATTAGGCGTTAGTGCCATGAGTTGCTTGATTGCATTCGCTGTTTTTTGTTTGGCGTTTTCTTCTAAGTATTTCCCTAATAAAATAAAAGAGATTATGACTACAGCAGATTCATAGTAAACAAAAGTAGATGAGGTGGTTGTTGAAAGCAACTTCGGCCAAAACGTATTTAAGGTGCTAAAAAGAAAAGCGATTCCTGTACTTAGAGCAACAAGGGTATCCATATTGGTTGACCGATGCCGAATACGTTTCCAAGCATTTACAAAAAACCCAGCTCCAGAATAGGACAGAACAGGCAAACTCAAGACAAATAGAACGTAGTTTTGCCTTGGCAAAAGGGTCGGAAAAAACATTGACAAAACAAACACAGTGGTACTCAGTACCACTGCGACAATTAGACGGTTTCGTAAATCCTTGACATAATTTTCAGATCGTGTTTCCGCTGAAACCTTTTGCCGAGATTCATCTATGATGACTTTGTATCCAATTTCGAGCGCTTTTGTATTTAACTCGGATAATTGAGTTTTGTCGGGATCGTACGTTACTTCAATTGACTGACTTGGATAATTAACACTTATGGATTCAAGACCATCAATACCTTTTAGATACGACTCAAGACTCACCGCGCAGGAAGCGCATGTCATACCAGAAACAGCAAAGTGTTTAGTTGTCATAATGCATCAGTAGAATAATCCACCTAAATACTTAACAAAGCTAATGCACAGACGTTTGAAACATCTGACAAAAAATAACTGACCGTTTATTTTAAGTCAAAAGACATTTCAACCAGCTTAACTTGTTCTTCTAAATGAACATTTGCATACCCTGTTGATGGGGATGAACTTGATCTTCGACTGATAACCTTCAGATCAAACGGCAGGTCGTAACGTAACAAATGTGTCCATGCACCCATGTTTTTAGGTTCTTCTTGTACCCATTTCCATTCGGCATTCGCATATTTTTTCGCTAATACTTCTAACTGATTTTCTGCTAAAGGATAAATCTGTTCAAGCCTTACAATTGCAACATCTTTTCGTTTTTCGCTTTGTTGTTTCTTACGCAAGTCGTAATACACCTTACCAGTACACATCAGAACTCTTTTCACTTTTGATGCTTCTGTATAGGTGTCGTCCATGATTTCAAGGAATCTCCCTCCAGTAAAATCTTCTAACGCACTGGTGCACAATGGATGTCTCAGTAAGCTTTTAGGTGACATTACAATCAACGGCACTCTAAACTCCCTTTTAAGTTGTCTTCTAAGTGCATGAAACATATTAGCAGGTGTTGTCGGATTGATTACCTGCATGTTTTTATTGGCGCATAATTGCAAAAATCGCTCAGGTCTGGCTGATGTATGTTCTGGACCTTGACCTTCGTGACCATGAGGTAGCAACATGACCAAACCATTAAACCTCTTCCATTTCGTTTCTCCACTGGCGATATATTGGTCAATTATGACCTGGGCACCGTTAACAAAATCTCCAAATTGAGCTTCCCAAATCGTTAGCGCTTGTGGTGAATTCATGGCGTAACCATATTCAAACCCTAATACTGCAAACTCCGATAAGTGGGAATTATAAATATAAAATTGCCCCTGATCAGCACCAATATTCCGAAGTGGGTAATATTCGTTTTCTGATTCAACGCCTTTAATAACAGCGTGTCTGTGACTAAATGTGCCCCGTTCACAATCCTGACCACTCATTCGAACAACATGCTTTTCATCAAGCAAACTGGCGTAAGCCATTAATTCGCCCATGGCCCAATCATACCGTTTCGTCTTGATCATATCCGCACGATCGGCAAATAACTTTTCAATTTTCCTGAATGCTAAAAACCCTTCAGGAATTTCGGTGATCGCCTTAGCAAGTTTTTCGAATTTGGTTTTCGAGATCCCAGTTTTTGGTGAACTATAAAAATCACTTGCTTCAGCTTTTCTTAAGTCTTTCCAATTGTGGTTATTCATATCGGCTGCATACTGCGCCTCATGATCTCGCACAAAATCCAACTTCTCTTGAAGCAAACTCTTAAACTCGACCTCCATGGTTTTAGCCATAGTGGCTTCTACACTACCAGCTGCCGTTAGCTTTTCTGCATATATTTCGCGTGGATTTTTATGCTTAGCAATTTTCTTATACAGCTTTGGCTGTGTAAAACGAGGTTCATCTGCCTCGTTGTGTCCGTATTTTCTATACCCTAACAGGTCTACAAATACGTCAGTGTTATAACGTTGTCGATATTCCATCGCTAACTGCATCACGTAAACAATGGCCTCTGCATCATCTCCATTTACATGAAACACAGGACACTTTGTGGTTTTTGCGACATCAGTACAATAAATTGAAGTCCGACCATCGATGTAATTGGTGGTAAACCCAATTTGATTGTTTGTCACGATGTGTAAAGTACCTCCAGTTTTATAAGCATCTAAACCCGCCATTTGAATGGTTTCGTAAACGATACCTTGACCTGAAATTGAGGCATCTCCATGTATCAAAATTGGCACTAATTTGCTTACATCATTTGCATACAATCTATCGAGTTTAGCTCTTGATACGCCTTCAACTACTGGATCAACAGATTCTAAATGGGATGGATTGGGAGATAGACTAACCTTAACGGTTTTGCCTAGGCTGGTTTTAACTTCTGATGCAAATCCAATATGGTATTTCACATCACCCTCAAAGATGCCATCTTCGTAGGCGTTTCCTTCAAACTCTTTGAATATCTCCTCATAACTCTTATTCAAAATATTAGCCAGTACATTGAGGCGCCCTCTATGGGCCATTCCAATTACATATTCGTCAACCCCGTTGGCTGCTCCAAATTCAATTGCTGCATCTAGCGCTGGTACAAGTGTTTCTAATCCTTCAAGTGAAAATCTCTTTTGACCAACATATTTAGTATGTAAAAAGTTCTCAAAAACAGCTGCTTGATTTAGCTTTTCTAAAATGAGACGCTTTTGTTCAATAGCAAGTTTTGGTTGGTTTTTTTGACCTTCCATTTTCGCTCTCAGCCACTCCTTTTTTTCAGGATCAGGCATATACATATACTCTACACCAATACTTTCGCAATATGTTTTTTCGAGGTGTGAGATGATGTCTTTTAGTTTGGCAGGTCCTATGCCTATTTCAACTCCGGCGTTGAATGATTTATCTAAATCCGCTTCTACGAGTCCGAAGTTTTTTATGTCTAAAGTAGGTGCATATTTTCTCCGTTCGCGAACAGGGTTTGTTCTGGTGAAGAAATGTCCACGTGTTCTGTACCCTTCGTTAATCAATCGTAACACATTGATTTCCTTTAACATATCCTCTGAAACGACGTCAGTCCCCGTTCCAGTTTTGTTATAAGCTAAGTCGAATCCTTCGAAGAACTTCTTCCATCCAAATTCAACACTTTCTGGGTCTTTTTGATACTGTAGATACAAGTCATCAATCGCGTCGACATCCGCGTTACTTAGGTATGTATGTCCAATCATTATTTAAAGGATAAATTTATTATCTCTAAAAGCAAGGCAAAGATATTATTTGTGTCGGAAAGCACACCTAATTTGAATCATAGCTTATCCTTTTATTTTTTACAGGAAAAAAACATATCGTGGGCGCTATTTAAGGCTTAAATTCGTTCAGAACAGTAAACATTTATGTTGTATTATATAATATCTTTGCAAAAAACGGGGAAAGTAGTATGTCATTAAAAAACGAAGAAAAAGACAAGAAAAGTCGGTTGATACTGTTTTTTGTTATTCTTGCTTTGTTGGTGGTGAACGGAGCGTTAATTATAAATCTTTTAAATAAGAAAGGTGATATCGAAGAAATAACGGAAGAAAACGTTGATCTTACTGAAGACGTGAACCGTCTGGATAAAGAACTAAATGCGCTGGACCTAGAGTTAGTGAATCAAAAAGGTAAAAACCAACAGCTTGACAGCATCATAAACATCAAAGAAAAAATCATTGCTGATCAAGTAAGTCAATTACGTCAGCAATTGAAGCGTAAAGATCTTACCAAAGCTCAGATATCTAAACTAGAAGGCAAAATAAGATCGCTCAATGGACTAGTGATGAAATACGAACATGAAGTGGACTCATTGAGCAAACTAAATGATTTTCTGGAGGATGAAGTTTATGCTCGAGATCAAGAGATTGCAAAACACAAACAAGAGAAAGACGAAATTGCTCAAGACCTAAGCAAAGCCAATATTCAGCTTGATATTGCAAAACGATTAGAAACACAATCCATCATAGGTACCGGAATTAAAACACGTTCTAACGGCGACAAAGAAGTCACTAAACTATCTAAGTCCGACTTAATTCGAATATCGATTACTTTGGATAAAAACCCCGTCGCTGACAAAGAATCAAAAACATGCTATCTGCAAATCGTGGGTCCTGAAAAATCGACATTGCACAACGCACAAAAGGGTTCTGGCACTTTCGTGTTTAATGGTGAGAAGTCTCTATACACGTTAAAGAAGATTTTCACTTTTAATAACTCAAATGAGACTTTAACATTCGACTGGGACAAATCTCCTGCAATGACATCCGGTGACTATACCGCGAATGCGTATTGTGAAGGTGTTAAAATTGGCACTACCACTTTTAATCTAAAGTAGTGCAAAAAACAGTTTGGATTACTGGAGCAAGTTCTGGTATCGGAGAAGCTTTGGCACTGGCATACGCTAAGACCGGAGACAACCTGATACTTTCTGCTAGGCAAGAGTCAACGCTGAACATCATTGCTAAAAAATGCAAAACAAAAAACAACCAGGTATTGGTTGTGCCGTTGGATTTAGAAAAATCAAATACTTTCGATTCGCTTTTTGCTGATTTAAAGAAACGCGTTGACAAAATCGACATCCTCATTAACAATGGAGGCATAAGTCAACGGAGCTTAATTATTGAAACTCCAGTGGAGGTTGATCGTAAATTGTTCGAAGTCAATTATTTTGGAACAATAGCACTAACCAAACTCGTATTGCCTTGGATGATTGAAACTGGTGGTGGAAACATTACCGCTATCAGCAGCATTTCAGGTAAGTTTGGATTCCCTCTAAGAGCATCGTATTCCGCGACCAAACACGCTTTATTTGGGTTTTTCGAAACCCTAGGACTCGAGCACATCAACGATAACATTTCAACTACAATTGTTTGCCCTGGCAGAATTCGCACAAATATTTCATTACGTGCTTTAAACAATAAAGGTGAGACAACAAATGAGATGGACCCTAGTCTAAAAGACGGGATGTCAGCAGACGTATGTGCCACAAAAATCGTAAAAGCGATTCAGCGTAAAAAGCGAGAAGTTCTGATTGGCCGAAAGGAATTACTATTGGTTTATATTCATAAATATTTACCTAGACTTTTCTGGAAAATTGCACCTAATATTGACCCTAAGTAGGTTATAAGTAAGCTGCATACTTAATCGTTATATTCGCGAAAATTCTGAAAAAAATGATTAGTGGTATTCAGCAAATGGGAATTGGAATTCCCAACGTTCACGAAGCATGGACTTGGTACAGAAAGCACTTAGGCATGGATGTACCAATTTTCGAAGAGGCCGCAACTGCCGCTTTGATGCTCCCTTACACAGGAGGTAAACCGCATGATAGGCACGCCATTTTAGCCCTAAGCATGCAAGGAGGAGGTGGATTTGAGATTTGGCAGTATACAAGCAGAACGCCCGAAGCTCCAAAATTCAACATTGAACTTGGTGATTTAGGTATCAACATATGCAAAATGAAATGTAAAGATGTTGATGCTGCATTTCATTTTTTGCAAAACCAAAAAGTTACTCTTAGTGAAGCAGTTGTAACTGCGCCAAATGGCCAAAAGCATTTTTATGCTCAAGATCCATATGGGAATATATTCGAACTGGTCCAATTTGACTCCTTTTTCAAAGACACAAAAGCTTTAAATGGCGGCGTTGCAGGTGCAGTCATTGGTGTGTCAGATATTGACGCTTCACTTGGTCTATATACTAAGGTACTTGGGTATGACAAAATTGTCTACGACAAGACTGAAGAATTTTCAGACTTTAATGGCATTTCTAAGCCTGGCGAGGTTTACAGGCGCATATTACTACAACACACCGAAAAGAGGAAAGGCGCATTTAGTCCTTTACTTGGCCCAACAGAGATAGAATTAGTACAGAAGAAGACGTCAATAGGGCGTAAAATATACGAAAACCGGTATTGGGGAGACCTAGGTTTTATCCATCTTTGTTTTGACGTTACGGATATGTCAGCAATTCAAGCAAAAGCGACTACTGAGGGTTACGATTTTACTGTTGATAGCGCCAACTCATTTGACATGGGTGAAGCTGCTGGTCATTTTACGTATATCGCTGATCCTGATGGCACGTTGATTGAATTTGTTGAAACCCACAAAATTCCAATCATGAAGAAGCTTGGCTGGTATCTTAATTTACAAAGTAGAAACCCAGAAAAGTCGTTACCAAGATGGTTGCTGCTTGCTTTAGGATTGAACAGAAAGAAGGATTGATTGTTAAGAATATATATGAGTTATAAGAAAAATGTATTTCCAACTGTTTTTATTGCTGTTCTGATTGTCGGAATATTATTTATTGGTGTCAACAAAGAAGCAACTAACACTTCGCAAGAAAACCCCGGCTATGATGCCCAATTTTTTCAAATGAAACAAAACGAAAAGGGTCAAATCCCTAGATCGTTATGGAAACAATGGGAAGCACAAACGCCAAAATTTCATGGTAAGATTAATTATTTCAGTTCCGTTAAGGAAATAGGACCAAATAACATTGGAGGTCGAACACGTGCTTTGTTAGTAGACTCAGAAAATTCAAGTCATTTGCTTGCGGGTGGTGTTTCAGGTGGTATTTGGCAAAGTACCAATGCTGGAGTGACTTGGACTCCCATAGACGACCATGCCTCTACCTTATCAGTTACGGCCATCACACAAAACCCTTTCAATCCAAAAGAAATCTATTACAGTACCGGTGAACGTAGTACTGGTGTATATATTAACTATGACGGTAATGGTATTTTTAGGTCAATTGACGGCGGATTAAGCTTCAACCAAATAGACTCATCTGATATACCCGCATTTGACAAGACTTGGGACATTGTTTACTCCAAAACAGATAGTAACACTTTTTATATAGCCACTAACACAAGTGGTTTGTTTCGTACATTGGATAAAGGTGCCAGCTTTCAACAGATTTACAAATCTGGTTCAAAAGCGATTAACGATATAGATGTTTTAGCCAATGGTGTAGTCTATTTTAGTGTTGATGGTGTAGGTATATTTCATTTCGACGAAGCAGAAACACCTCAAATTAAGGAATACCCTGTTGGTTTGTCCAAAGGGTCGTTCGCTCGTTGCTTGGTTGAGCCTAGTCAAAGCAACCCGGACATTATTTATGCTGCATTTTCCGGAACTGATAGAAACAGTCTTGTAGGTGTTTATAAGACAACTAACGGTGGGGAAGCTTGGACTCAGTTACCAAACCCGCAAAGTAGAGGGATTAGTTTTAATTTTACTTGGTATTGCTTTACACTTGCCGTGCACCCAACTAATCCAAATTTCGTTATCTGTTCTGCCCAGGAACCGGGTTACAGCACCAATGGCGGTGGTACTTGGAGGGATATGGTAAACGCCCATGCGGACTATCATAATGTAACCTTCATTCCAAACTCAAATAACTATTATGTATTGTGCGACGGAGGTATTTATCAATACAACACAGCAACAACTGGGACGTCTGCGACAGACAGAAATACTGGTTATAACGTTACACAGTTTTACGCTGGTTCGTTTAACCCGACAGGGGATGAGGTAATTGTTGGGGCACAAGACAATTGGACATCTACAAACAATGGTGGAGGGTCTACGTTTAGCCGGATATTAGGTGGGGACGGTGCTTTTAATGCCATTGACATTACAGGTGAGCATATATACGCCTCTTCGCAAAATGGAAACATAAGACGTTGGAATGCCAATCGTTGGGTAAACATATACAACAGTTTAGCAGGTACAGTGGGTACGTCGGATTTTTGGTTTATCAATCCATTTGAAATTAACCCAACCGATGGCACTCAATTGTATTTTCCTACTAAAAACTACATAGCACGAACAACAAATCGAGGAAGTAGTTGGTCAAGAATTACGAACTCCATACCTGGAAGTATTTTCGCAGTAGGGATGACACCTGAAGACAACCCTACGCTTTACTTCGGGGGCCAAAGTGGCATCCTTTACCGAGTAAATTCTGCTAAAACTGCAACGGCAGGATCGGAATTTAAAATGTTTACACTTGCTCCAGCTTTAGCGAGAGGTGGGTTTGTTGGAAACATTGAAGTTGACCCGAAAGATCAATCAACGATTTATTTAGCATTATCTAATTTCAGCACACTTCCGAGAATTTGGAAAGTATTAAAAGCTGATACAGATAAGCCTGAATGGGTTAATATAAGTGGAAACTTGCCCAGTTCATTGCCGGTAAATTGGATTGAAGTCGATCCTGACAATTCTGATAATATTATGGTAGCTACTGATTACGGCTTGTACGTTACAGCAGATGGTGGCAGATTTTGGCACAAGGAAGATCAAATTCCGAATGTATACATATCCATGATTCGATTACGAACGTCAGATAGAAAACTATTTGTGTTTACCTATGGACGTGGTGTTTGGACAGCAACTTTAAATAACTCAATTAACACAACTGTAAGTGATGTAACTGAAGATAAGCTGCATGTTTACCCTAATCCAGCATCGTCCTATACGCAAATCAGTAACTTCAATGGTGGTACTGTTGAGTTGATCAGCTCGAATGGAACGACTGCTCCTGTAGAGGTAAATGCGGCAGGGCAAGTGAATCTGAATAATGTTGCTAGTGGCCTATATGTCATCGTACACACCAACAATGGGGATCAAAAAGTAAGTCGGTTAATTGTAGACTAGTCTTCCTCTTCTTCACCCTCAGGTGCTTGAATTATTTCCACCTCGTTCATAAACTCTTTTAAAGAAGTAAGAATGGGTACGTTCATGAGATCAGCATCTAACTCGTTTCCTGCAAGTACAGAAAACCAATCTAAGCGATAGTTTACATCGTATATGGTATACAGGTCATAATTAGGAATTGCCAAAGGCAACACTCTATTGTTATCCATTTCTAAATGGCCAGCGATAAAGTCGAATCGAGAACCAACACTTAGATTCTCCTCTGTATGTAGTAATAGAAAGTTTGTTGGCAATCTATCTGTATAAGACTCCAATACGTTGTGATTACACTCTGGAACCGGGTGCACAAATGCTTCAAGTTTTGCATTTTCATTGAGCTGTTGCGCAAACCTAGTGGCAACTGGCAACATCGCTCGATCAGCAAGAATTACGAATTTATTCTTGAGACTAGAAGCAAAGTAGCCAAATATTCTCTCGGCTGAGGCTATCTGTTTTGCTTGATTTTCAATCAGTTTGCTTTTGATTTCCTGAAGTTCAGCTGAATAATCTGAATCAAAAAAATCACCTAATATTAATACGAGGTATGTCAATCCTATACCTAAGGTTTGCCTAGGTTGAAACCCTAATTTTATTGGATAACACACAACATTATTTGCTTCAGCCATGGCTTGAATTTTTCCGCCAGAAGCCAAGCATACTATAGAAGCGTCTTTGTCTAGTGCCTCTTCAAAAAGACTGATAGTTTCTTCCGTATTCCCAGAATACGAATTGAGGATAACCAGTGTTTGAGCATTGACGTATGCGGGCAAATTGTAATCGTTGATTGTCTCAATTGGTAATGCCGATTTGTCAAAAAACCAAGATTTAGCCATAGAAGCGCCAATCCCAGATCCACCTAATCCACCCATGACTACATTCTGAAAATTTGACGATTTCAGTCCATGATTCGTGTAGTTATCAAGTGAATAATCGAGTTGTTGATCAAATTCTTTGAGCGAAGTTTCGTGGGTAATCATATGTTATAGCCTAAATTCGTGCGAAATTAACACTTTGAAGTAAACTCTTACTTTTTAAATGGTGAAATCCGAAAACAGACAATCTTACGTTCAATTTGAATTCGTCGCAGATAAGAAGCAATCTCTTATTCGTATAGACAGATTTTTAGTAGACCGTATAGAAAACGCCTCGCGAAACAAAATTCAACAGGCAATTGACCAAGGTAAAGTTTGGGTCAATGGAAAATACGTAAAAGCAAATTACAAAGTTCACCCAGAAGACAAAATTGAAGTAATGACTTTTGATGAACCTCGTATCTATGAAGTCGTTCCTGAAAAAATGGATTTAGACATCGTTTACGAGGATGACTATTTGTTGATTGTAAATAAACCTGCAGGACTTACAGTTCACCCTGGTGTAGGAAACTACGACGGTACTTTAAGTAATGGATTGGCGTATTATTTAGGAGATGATATTCACAAAAGTGATCGTCACCCATTTTTGGTCCATAGGATTGATAAAAATACCAGTGGGTTATTGTTGGTTGCTAAAGACGAAGAAAGCACACGTATTTTGGGCCAACAATTCAAAGACCACTCCATCATAAGAAAATATCAAGCGCTAGTTTGGGGAAGTCTTAATGAAAAAGAAGGAACTATTGCCACAAACCTTACACGTAGCAGCCAAAACCGCAAAATCTTTACAGCAACCCATGATGTAAGTGTTGGTAAGCATGCGATTACACATTACAAGGTCCTTGAGGATTTTACATATGTGTCTTTGATCGAATGTCAACTAGAAACTGGAAGGACCCATCAAATTAGGGTTCATCTCAAATATCTCGGTCATCCTTTGTTCTCAGACACAACATATGGGGGTGATAAAATACTCAAAGGAGTCGTATTCAGTAAATACAAGCAATTTATTGAGAACTGCTTTAAGCGCTTGCCACGACAGGCATTACACGCTAAAACACTAGGATTCATACATCCCTATACAAAAGAAGAGATGTATTTCGAAAGTGATCTTCCAGAGGATATGAGTTCTGTTGTAGACAGGTGGCGAAACGTCAGCGGGACGTACGATTTTTCAGATCAATAAAAAAAGGAGGCAATGCCTCCTTTTTTTATTTGTGCCAAAACGTTAATTCTTATGTTAAAAATCTTTATGACTGCCGAGTGCTATAGGTCAAAGTAGTAGTAGTAGTAGTAGTAGTAGTAATATCCATATGAGAAATAAGTCTTACACGAATAGGCACTAACACAGGCCTTCAATAAATACGATTGCAATCCCTGCCATTCGCATTCAACAATTCAAATATAGACAAATATTTACACTATTGGGAATTGTGACATTCAATCTGTCTATTTAGGCTCATTCTTAAGAAGCCCTATTTCTAATAAGCGCTCTGTTAAATACTTCCCTGCCGAAATGTCTTCATACATTTTAGGATGACTACTATCAACACAAGACTCCAAACAATCTAATCGAGTAGCACTTCTAGGATGTAAAAAGAATGGAATTGAATATCTCGGTTGGGTCCATTCCTCAACAGGCGGATTCACCACACGATGTGTTGTTGATTTAAATTTATTGTTGGTCAGTCTCTGAAGCATATCACCAACATTAACCACAAGGTGATCTTTTAGTGACGTAACAGCGACCCATTTGTCGTCTTTCGACAAAATTTCTAATCCACCTGCACTTGCTCCCATCAACAGTGTTATTAAATTGATATCTTCATGTTCCCCAGCTCGAACTGCACCAACAGGAGGCACTTCAATAATAGGTGGATAATGTATTGGTCTCAAAATACTGTTGCCGAATTCAATTTCAGCATCAAAATAAAACTCATCAAGATCAAGGTATAGCGCCATTGCTCTTAACATGTGTTTGCCTGTTTCCTCCAGGGCTTTAAATGCATCTTCACCAACTTTATTGAATTCCGGTAGCTCATCGACCGATAAGTTCTTTGGATATGCGAATTCGTCTACACGATTTTCTGGGACATACTGACCAAAGTGCCAAAACTCCTTTAAATCGCCTACATTTTTACCTTTCGCATGTTCCTTCCCCCAGCCGGTATAACCTCTTTGCCCTGCTAAAGATTCATTTGCATACTGGTTTTTAACGTCATTAGTAAGCGAAAAAAAACGCTTCGATTCGTCATAAAGATCTTGAACTAGGTGATCTGACAACAGATGATTTTTGATTGCCGCGAAACCAATTTCTTCATAGGCGTGACCGAGTGATTCGACAAAACTTTTCTTTTGACTTTCATTTCCATGAATGAACATGTTTAAATCAAGTGATGGGATACTAGACATATTTTTATATATTTTTTCAAACTAGCTGACTTGCAGTCTTTTAAATAGCAATTACTTTGCTAAAGTAAGTTTTAATCACGATATTTGTTTACTACTTTGAACGAAAATTACTGGGGTGACGCCCATTTAACTATTACAATTATGACCGTGCTCAAGCGTTTACGCCTACTTTATGCTGTATTCAGTGTTTTTATGCTTTTCGGCATATCAACTGCTTCCACTGTTTCTTCACTTGATTCCCTTATAACGCATTCTGCTTTCAATGCCTGTATTGACAGCACAAATGTTCAACTTAACGATGTTCAGAAATGCAATGCTGATTGGGCCGTGTTGTTGCTAGAGCGACAAAAGGCTTTCAACCACTTAAACATCAAATCAAACATTCAAGACAGTATACTTAAAGAGATTAATACCTGTGTTCGATTAAAAGGGACGAACAAGGAAAAGTTCAAATTGAAGATGCTTCAAGGAAACGCCTTACTTAGGAAGGGTAATTTTATCGCATCTATTGAACAATATAATTCCAGTTTATATCTCGTCTCAGAAAACTCTATTGATTTTATTAAAACGAACCTTGCGTTAGCTCAGGTCATGTTAATTGCGGAAGAGACCGAAATGTCGCATCAGTTTTTAACCAAGGCTTCCAAAACTTTGACCTCATTGGGTATTGAGGAATCCCCATCACACACAGCATTATACTATCTTCTAGCCAAATACTATTATCAATTAGGCGAATTACAACGTGCACAATTGTTATTGTTGGAATCCATTAAGTTAAATAAACAATTAGACAGGACGTTGCCTCTTGCATATGACTACGTATTGTTATCGAAACTAAATCTTAAACTTCAAAACTTTTCGCTCGCAAGTAAGTATCAGAATATTGCACAAACCTTAACCTCGTCTGCAGAAATAGCTAGACATGTCTCTATTCAGGAAGCACAATCATTCTTAAAACAAGGTCGTAGTGATAGAGCACTTAACACTTTGAAAAGGGTAAAGGCAAGTAGTGTTAAATCCGGTGATCTAATACGGCTAGTGGAATGTTTGCTACTGCAAAATCAAGCATATAAAGCCAAAGGCGATTTACAAAGTGCATTAAATGTCGAGAATGAGTTGACAACCTATAGAACTGAAATGGGCTATGGAACTGTCTATAAAACATATTTAAAAATTAAAAAAGCACGTGATAATAATATTAGAGAAGTTCAAAACGAACTGAATGCCAAGGATGATGAATTATTAGAAAAAGACGATCGATTTACTACATATCTCAAATATGGCTCCGCGCTAGCCGTGTTACTTTTATTAACCGTAATTGGTTTGATGTGGACACAGCTCCAAATTAAACGTGCAACGAATAAAAAGTTGATAGGAAGAAACGCCATTATCAACGACCAAAATGACGAATTAAGAAAAATGAATGCCATTTTGGATGATGCAAAACGACAGGCGGAATCTGGCCTCAGAGCAAAGTCCAACTTTTTAGCTGTAACGAGTCACGAAATCCGAACACCTATGAACGGAATCATGGGCATGGCTGCTTTGCTATTAGACTCAAAATTAACTGACGAGCAGACCAAGTACGTTGAGACCATTGAAACCAGTAGTCAAAATCTACTCGTCATATTGAACGACATTCTTGACTTCTCTAAAATAGAAGCTGGAAAAATGAATTTAGAATCTAAGTTGATTGATTTAGAACAATTGACTGAAGAAGTGATTACCATATTTTCAAAACAAGCCAAAGAGAAAAACACTGTTGTAACGCACGATATTATGGGTGATAAAATTAAGTACTTCAAAGGTGATATTTTACGCATACGCCAAGTGCTTATAAACTTAGTGAGTAATGCTGTTAAGTTTACAAAAGACGGTTCCATAAAAATAATTGTCGATTTAGAGGAGCTTATGCGGTCACCTGGACTTAATGAGCAAAATGCAAAACTAAAATTCTCAGTAACGGATGATGGTATTGGCATTAGTCCGGAAAAACAGCAAACCATATTTGATGCTTTTGAGCAAGAAGACAATACGACTTCTAGGAAATACGGCGGCATTGGTCTTGGATTAAGTATTTCAAAAAAGCTTGTGGAATTGATGGGTGGAGAAATTGGCTTGACGTCAAAAAAGGGTGAAGGCACAACGTTTTTCTTTACCATTGATGGTAAAATTCCAACATCACATGACAATCTCTCCGAACAGCCTATTAACGTTAAAAAGAGAAGTAATCATCTTAATGTAGAGGAAAAGATTAATGAAAAATTCCCACTTAAAATATTGGTTGCAGAAGACAACATGTTCAACAAAATGTTGATTGAGAAACTGTTGAATAAATTTGGTTACGATGATTTCCTTCACGCTGAAAACGGAGTGGAGGTCCTGAGTTTAATGGAAGAAAATCCGGTGGATATTATACTAATGGATATCCAAATGCCCGAGAAAGACGGCTTAACAACGACAAAAGAAATAATAGAAATATATGGCAATACACGCCCGCCCATTATTGCTTTAACAGCTGATGCCAACGAAAGTAGTAAAGAGTTTTACATGAATTCCGGGATGGATGATTTCTTAGGTAAACCATACAAAGCAGAGGATCTGCATATATTACTGAGTAATTATGGTGCAAAAATTAACGAGGAGAGAAAAGCTTGAGTTAACTAATGTCTAGAATTTGTCTAATTGCTTTGGACTTCAACAAACACTCTAGATATTCTTGATCTGGATCACTGTCATACGTAATCGCACCACCCACATCAAATTTTGCTAAATTTTTATCCGAGTCGTGTAGCAACGTGCGTATAACAACATTTGAGTCATATTCACCATTGGGTTTAATGTATCCAATAGAGCCACTGTACCATCCGCGAGCTGCAGTTTCTAGTTCATCAATAAACTTCATTACAATTTGTTTTGGTGCACCCGTCATACTACCCATTGGGTAAGACGCTGAAACAGCTTTACAAAAATTCGCTTTCTCCTTTAAGTTTCCAGAAACAGTCGAAATCATCTGATTGACATGTCGATAGCCATAAATCCCGAACAATTCGTCAACCCGTATAGAACCAGGTTTGCTTAGTTTGCTTAAATCATTACGCACCAAGTCGACAATCATTATATGTTCTGCCCTTTCTTTAATTGAGTTGGCCAGATGTAATTTACTATCCTGATCCTTCTGAAAGTCCTCATAGCGGACAGATGTTCCTTTGATGGGTTGTGAATACACTCGACCGTTTTGAGTCGTTACGTACCGTTCAGGACTTGCACACATAACATGTATATTCTTGATTTTAACATAAGATGAAAAAGGCGTTGGAGATACTTTAATAAGATTATGGTACAGCACAAATGGATCACTACATTGGAAGCCTTCTAATAAATATTCCATACAAAGGTTCATCTCGTACATATTCCCCTTTGCGATCTCGCTCTTTATCCTGTTGACTTTTGACTTGTGTTCATCCTGAGTCATGGATGGTCTCATTGATTCGAACTTGGTTATAGCGTTAACAGACTTTTTCGGTTTGGTCAACTTTTGTAATGTCTTTTGAAGTGCTTCCAACTCGACTCCTGACGTATCTATATGACCACTTTTACTTACGGTCACAATAATCTTGGGTTTGACACAAGAGACCAATGGCCAATCAAACACATCTTTTTTAATGCTTTTTATTCCAGCCGTTTGTTGATTTAAATCGTACGATAATGCAAAAAACTTCCAAGAATCGTCTAGAATAAAATCTTGAAACTGGCTCCAATTAAACAGGTCATGTGTAAGTTCCAACTCATCTCTGACCCCAAGACCAACCACCAATTCATATGCCCCAATGTCAAAAGGATTTGGCAGATTACATGAGTCGAGCCAAAACACCGTATCAAAGTTGTTGGCATATCGTTTTAGGTCTTCGATAAAAGCTAAGACCTCTCTTGACTGGTTACTCATGTATTGAAGTATTTGTGAAGCTTAGATGCTTTATCCGCTCCAATGACCAATGTTATCTCTTCTAAACTCGCAGCCTTAACCTTTTTAACGGATCTAAACTTGTTCAGCAATAAATCTATGGTCTTATCTCCTATTCCCACAATTCCGTTCAATTCAGAATTGGTCAGTTCCTTAGATCGTTTATTGCGATGATGTGTGATACCAAAGCGATGGGCTTCATCTCTTAAATGCTGAATTACTTTAAGAGTTTCGGAACTCTTGTCTATGTACATGGGCAAGCTATCACCTGGATAGTAGATTTCTTCTAGTCGTTTGGCAATGCCTATTACCGCGATTTTCCCGTACAGCTTAAGTTCATGAAGAATTTCAACCACAGAGCTCAGTTGACCTTTGCCACCATCAATAATGATTAATTGTGGCAGTGGTTGTTTTTCTGCCACTAATCTGCTGTATCGTCTGCGAACGACTTCCTTCATACTGTCAAAATCATTCGGCCCGATAACCGTTTTAATATTGAAATGTCTATAGTCTTTTTTAGAAGGTTTGCCATCTTTAAAGACAACGCAAGCAGAAACCGGGTTTGTTCCCTGCAAATTGGAATTATCGAAACACTCAATGTGCTTTGGTTCTTCTGTTAAACGCAAGTCCGACTTCATTTTCTCCATGAGGCGATCTCTACGATGGC